>JAUYFR010000154.1 GCA_030690855.1 Gallionellaceae bacterium | reverse complement strand
AACTATTCGCAAATTATCTATATCGCAGATGTGGCAGGTGAAATGTTGAGTACTGCGATGAGTGCCTTCGAAGAGAGGGACGCGGAGATGGCACGAGAAATGGCGCATAAAGACGCGCTCATTGATCAAGAATGCAGGTCGATTCTCAGGGGCTTGATTGGTTACATGATGGAAGGTAACAGCGATCTTGCTGTGGTCATGCAAGTCGGCTTGGTCACAAGATCAGTCGAACGAATCGGTGATCATGCTAAGAATATATCCGAGTATGTGCTGTACATGATTAAAGGTCGTAGCGCTCGCAATTACTGCACAATCTAAAGGGCATCTCTAATAATTCGTCATTCCGGCGAAGGCCGGAATCCAGCATTTTTTATTAAAAGATGCTTTGCCCTTACTACGCAAGGAACTATTTTTCCTGAACTGGATTCCGGCCTTCGCCGGAATGACGAAATCTGAATTATCAGAGATGCCCTAAATTCGTCATCACGCTGTCATATCTCTTCGTTAAAGTGAATGTATTAAGCGGTTATTACTAACGCGATCAAATATTTCATTGGAGATATCCATGCCAACTCTTACGCTAGCTGAACAGCATTGCTTGTTGTCAGTCGTTACACATACGCATAGCCCTGCTAATCTGGTTTTAGTGCCAACCGATGAGCAATGTGCTTCTCCCCTTAGCCAAATTATTGAACAGCGTTTATTAAGTGCCGTTTTTCAGCCACTAATTGATTTTAAGAGTGGTGACTTTTTAGGCTTTGAAGGTTTGATTCGCGGCCCTGTGGATAGCCCGCTGCACTCGCCATTTTTTCTGTTTAGCGAGGCCGTTAAAGAAGGTCTGTTGTTGCAGCTAGAAAAGCTCGCGCGCGAAACCGTGCTTGAGGCATTTGTAAAACTAAACTTGGCTGGAAGTTTGTTTTTGAATGTCAGTCCAGAAACATTGACGGACCCCAACTTTAAGAGTGGTCAGACGCTGCAATGTATGCAGAAGCTAGGTATTTCGCCAGAGCGCGTCATCATTGAGATTACTGAAAATCAACCGACTTTTGATTTCAAAGGGATGCGCGATGCGTTGTTGCATTATCGCGAAATGGGTTTTCAAATTGCCATTGATGATCTGGGAGAAGGTTTTTCCAGCTTGCGCTTGTGGTCTGAGTTACGCCCTGAATTTATTAAAATTGATATGCACTTCGTGCAAGGCGTGGATAAAGATCCCATTAAGTTGCAGTTTTTAAAATCGATTCAACAGATTGCCGAAAGTTGCGGTACGCATGTGATTGCCGAAGGCATCGAAACTGAAGCAGAGCTTCGCGTGGTAAAAGATATTGGCATCGCTTATGGGCAAGGCTATTTTATTGCGCGTCCTAGTGCGATGCCTGCGGATGCGGCCCCGATTGAAACTCATCGAGTTATTAATTCGTCCAATATCGCCATTTTTCCTAAAGCGGAATTGAACCAGCGTTCAAAAATGACTGCACATACTTTGTTGTCCTTCGTTGAGCCAGTGCATCCGGCCACCTTAAATGATGAAATTTTTGGGCGCTTCACTAATCATCCTGAGTTGCGAATTATTCCCGTCGTGAAAAACGGCAAACCGCTTGGCCTGATTAATCGCTATCAATTTATTGATCGTTTTGCTAAGCCTTTTCAGCGTGAGCTGCATGGAAATAAAGCCTGCCTTGAGATGATTTATTACGAGCCGCTGTTAGTTGAACGAAACATGCCGATCGAAGAGCTGAGTCATTTTTTGGCGGATGCTGATAGCCATCATTTTTCTGATGGCTTCATTATTACTGAAGCAGGCCGCTATATTGGCGTGGCATCGGGCCAAGATTTGTTGCGCGAGTTAACCAAAATGCAACTGGAGGCGGCACGTTACGCTAACCCACTCACTTTGTTGCCGGGTAATGTGCCGATCAATGAACATATCGAACGCTTACTTGCCGCCAACACTCCTTTCGTAGCTTGCTATTGCGATCTCGATCACTTTAAACCATTCAACGATACCTACAGTTATCGCAAGGGTGACGAAATGATTCAGCTTACCGGGCGAATTTTGAGTTGGGCATGCGATCCGAAGCAAGACTTTATCGGCCACATCGGCGGTGATGATTTTATTTTGTTGATGCAGAGTAAAGATTGGAAGGCTCGTTGTGAACAAGCATTGCGCTCCTTCGAGCAAGCCGCGTCGTTAATGTTTAAAGAAGAACACAAAACAGCAGGGGGCTATTCCAGCGAAGGGCGAGACGGCACGGTGAAGTTTCACCCGCTGACTAGCTTGTCGATCGGTGCGTGCACCATTCTGCCTGGGCGCTATTTGTCACATCACGACGTTTCTGCGGCAATGGGCGATGCTAAAAAAATGGCTAAAAAAATTGATGGCAATAGCTTGTTTATTGAGCAACGTAAAGTGTCAATGCAGTAACGCTATGAACGCTCATATTCAATTTCTTTGGGTGAATTTCCACCCCTTGAGACGTTGTGGTTTAGGTAGGTAGGGATTCATCCCGACGTTTTTTCTTTGATTCACTAACCCCATCGGGACACCCAAAGGGTGCGAGAACCTCTTTGAGGTAAATCCCGATCTACGAAAATCGAACCACTCAATATCCTGCTGCTTACGGCAGGGTGATTTATTAGAGGCTATTTTGCTTCAGTAGTGTCCGGTTTAATTAAGACGT
>JAUYFR010000148.1 GCA_030690855.1 Gallionellaceae bacterium | reverse complement strand
TCCTGTGGGGAGCGCTAAAGATTGGCAAGCAGCAAAGGAACACGCGAGCAAAATATTGGCAAACGTTACCCATATCGTTGACACCGATGAGGAGAGGAAGCTCGTCAAGGACTCCGTGCAAGCCTACGATGATTTCGTGCGCATTTACGAAAGCGAAATGTTACCGCTGTTAAAAAACAAACAAAGCAATGCCGAAGCAATTACCGCTATAGATGACAAGCTCGACGCCAAGGTTGCCAGCCTCGCAGAAAATATGAACAAAATAACCGCCTCACTCGAGAGGGAGAGTATCGAGGCGGATGAAGGTTTTGACTCCGTTCGCAAGACAGCAATTACGATTATGTTGATTTTCGGCATGACTACCGTTGTCATCGCGCTATCTGTTGGGCTTGGAATCACGCGCAATGTTTTACGCCAATTGGGTGGTGATCCGACTGAGGTGGCGCGGGTCGTGAACACGATGGCTGATGGTGACTTTACCCAACACGCAACACATACATTGGTTACGGGCAGTCTCTTAGCTGACGCCTTCAGAATGCAATCCAATCTGAGCACAATGATTAGCAAGATCAAACTTCAATCCAGCAGTGTGGGTGACATGGCCAATAGTCTCGCGAGTTCGGCCAGACAAATTGCTACCAACGTTGATCAAGAGTCTGATTCTGTAAGTAGCATGGCGGCAGCGATCGAAGAGCTCAGTGTTGCCACAACAGAAATTAACAGCCGTGGTAGCAATGCAAAACGCGTCGCTAGTGACTCGCAAAACAGCGCTAACCAGGGCGCGCAAGTGGTGGATAAATCGGTTTCTGGCTTGATGATGACCGCGAATGAAATTAAAAATGCCTCCAGTGAAGTTTCACGTTTAGGTGAAGATGCTTCGCGCATTACTGATGTAGTGAAAGTCATTCGCGAAATTGCCGATCAAACTAATTTGCTAGCACTGAATGCGGCGATTGAGGCTGCACGCGCGGGTGAACAAGGTCGTGGTTTCGCGGTGGTTGCCGATGAGGTACGAAAATTAGCAGAGCGCACCGCTAACTCAACCAACGAAATCACCGCCATGTCGACCAAGATTAGCGATGCCGTTAGTCACGCCTTAGAGGGAATGAGCAAGGTTGTTCAATCTACCCAACAGGGTGTAGCGGATGCTGAACTTGCGCAAACCGCTATCGCCAGCATCAAACAAGGATTCGGTGAAGTTGTTCACATGATTGATGAAATGTCACTGTCACTTGCCGAACAAAACGTTGCCGCCACTGACTTGGCGAAAAATACCGAGTTGGTCGCGCAAATGTCTGAAGGAAACTCGAGTGCCGCACAAAACTTACTCGCGCTGGCGAATCAGCTAGAAAGTGAGGCGGGAGAAGTCAGAGCAGCAGTTGGCGTCTTTAAGGTTTAATGCGTTGAGCCAAAATTTACCATTTAACCCAGAAACGGCAATCGCGCCACAGATGAGCACTGATTTACAGAGATAAAGGGCAGCGCCCCCTCTCCCCTTGGGCGGACCAGTGTAAGGATTAATCAGAAGCGCGACGGCGGCCACTGCTCTGCCAACTATTCAGCGTGCTTTCTAATTGTGCGAGTTCGGCCTCTGCCTCTGCCGCATTGCCCCGAGTTTGTTCTTCGCGCAGGCGCTGAATCGTGGTCTGGCAAAACTGTACATCTGCCTTAACCACGTTGAGCGCTTTTTCTAACGTCCCCGCCAGTTCGCCTAATTGGTCATCAGGGCGAATTTGCGTTTGTTCCTCAAAACGTCGATGTGAAAGCGATTCCAATATGGTGTTAAAGCGAAACATTGGGCCCGCAATTTTATGACTGATGATCACCACAAAGATGGTCACTAACACAATGGAAAGTGTGACACTAAATGCCGACAAAATTGCGACGATAGGAAACAGCATTTCATTAAATGAGTGGTAGCTTGCCTGCGCCGAAGCAAACCCCGTTTGAATCTCGCTATCCATAAATAAATACAGCCCTGTGGCAAACATCGCCGTCAACAAAATTTGTAGCGCGATAAAAGCCCCTGCCATACGTAATTGAAAGCGGTTATCAATCAGAACGGTACGGCGTTTTTTAGCTGGTTTGCTTGGTTTCATAATTTTCCTTAGTGGCAAGTGAGGCAGAGTTGTCCTTTGTCGTTCTTCATAGAAAGGAAGTACGTTTTATGTTGATTCTGTTGGCGGAATAAACGGTCGAAGAGACTGGTCGCTTTCCAACGCTGTTTGTCGTAGCGCGATTGCGACATGTTGTGACAGGTAACACAGGCGATTTCTTTTTTAACGGTCAGTGGCATTTCGTCATGCGCATCATGTTCCAATTCTGTACCCACGGGGTGATGACGCTCCATCTCTTCTTTTTTATGGCAGGTTGCGCAATACGGGCTGCACGGCCTATGTTGATGCGCAATCAGTCTTTTGGGTGCATCTTTGTGGCAGGCTACACACGCTACCGAAGCCGCCTTGTCTGTGGTTTTAGGCAAGCATCCTACGGTGTGCGCATCTTCCACTTCAACGGAGTGAACGATCACCGGCACCGCAATAGCGAGCAGCACTGCTAACGCAAGCAGCCAACGACGCGGCATCATAGAATCACCACCAACTGTGTGAACCAAGAAGGTTTATGACCAAAACCCGGTGTCTGACGCGAGTCAGGTGTGGCATTCAAATATTGCTGCACTTCAAACTTCCATTGAAAGACATTGCTATTACCTAGATTGGCGCTAAATCCAACATCCACGCGCGCATCGCGCTCATCTCCTTGATCTGCACCCACACTGGTAATTTCAGCTGGATTAACAATCCCTTCGCCATAGCGTAAAAACAAAACTGTCGGTGAAGAGGCGACCTCTTCCAACGCATACTCTTGTGTGAAATGCCAGCCTCGCAAGCGATCCGAACCGTCCGCAACGGATGCATCAATCGTGCGATCAAGATATTCAAATCTTGCAACCCAGGGCTCTAAGCGCACCTCGGCATCCACCGCCCATGCTGTTTCATTTTTACTCCAATCTGCGCCGCCATCATGAAGATAGGAAAGTCCAAATTCAAAATTCTTCGGCTCTTTCGTACTCTTAAGCGAGAAAGGGTCACTAAATGGCGTTATGCCGACCCGGCCACCGACCAAGCGCCCACCATGCAAACCGTGCAGCAAATAGCTGTTGTAGTTAAGACTACCGTTGTTGGCGAAAACGCGAATTCCCTCATCGTTATACCCGCCCCCCATAACCTGATCGGTGCTGAGTGGGCGCGAGATTGAGACACTGTCTTTGCTGGCAAAAAACTGCCAGTCGCTACCAAAAGGAATATCGAAGCGTCCGATTTGAATGTGGAAACCTTTTTCCACGGAGAGTCGTCCGCGGGGTGCGATACTTGCGCCAGAGGTGTTGTAGTCCAGAAAACCAACCGTCATTGTGGTGGTGTAAGCATCCTGCACCACCGCAATCGCAGCTTGTATGTCATAGGGCGTATCGATCGCGGCATCCACTTCAAACGTACCCCACTGGTACGCAGGATCACCGGCATCATTATAAAAACTTTGGCCATCACCAAATGCCATGACGTCCAGACCAAACAAAGTTTCGGCAATTTTTGCTTTACCACTATCAATGGATTCGCGCAGAGTGGCGCTTGTTTTTTCTGCGGGTGTTTGATTCGCGCAGGCGGGATCATTCGGCTCGGTACAAGTAGGCTCCGCAGCCTGAGTGATGCCAGAAAAACCGACCAAAAAAAATAGCACCGCAATTAGATTTATTTTCATGCATCCCCCTCCCCCGAGTAAGTGGATTATAGCTTGATTCATTTACAGGGGAAGGGATGCGATTTGGGCAAAGAACGCGCACACACTACACAGCTGTCGATAACTTTTAATCGACTAAGACTTACTTCTAAACAACGCCGCAACCTGACGCTGCGGTTTGTTTGGAACTGGCGCAGAAGGCATGGCCTCAACCACTTTGGGAGCAGCCGCTGAAGGCTCATAAGGCTTAGAAAACCAATCATCCACCGGTGTGTGCTTGTGACTACTATGCCCATGCCCACTGTGCGAGGGGCTACGCGGCGGCGCGGATTTTAGCGGTTTGTGATAATTACTTTGTGAAGCTGATGCAGGTGCTTGTACACGATCAAACTTGCGGTTAAGCAATTTTTCAATTTCGACCAAGCGACGTTCTTCATCGCTATCGACTAAAGAAACGGCCTCGCCCAACGCGCCAGCGCGTCCGGTACGTCCGATACGGTGTACGTAGTCTTCAGCGTGGGTGGGCAATTCAAAGTTAATCACTAGCGGTAGCTGGTCAATGTCGAGTCCGCGTGCGGCAACGTCCGTTGCAGTCAACGCCAAAATAGTGCCTGCCTTAAACGCGTCCAGCGCTTTGATACGTTCTTGTTGTGTTTTATCGCCGTGAATTGCATCAGACGGAATACCGCTACGTTCCAATTGCTTCGCCACATGCGCAGCACTGAGTTTGGTGCGGGTAAAGATTAAAACTTGCTTCACATCACGCGAACGAATTAGCTCAACCATCGCATGAAATTTATCGTGTTGCTCAACCATTAATACTGACTGTTTGATATTTTCGCCTGCCGCATTGCGGCGCGCAGTTTCCACGGTGACGGGATCAAGCAAAAATTCTTGCGCCAGTTTTTTAATCTCTTCAGAGAAGGTTGCCGAGAACAACAAGGTCTGACGCTGCTTGGGCAACAACGCGAGGA
>JAUYFR010000125.1 GCA_030690855.1 Gallionellaceae bacterium | reverse complement strand
GGCAAAAACAGGCGATGCTAAAGCCCCCAAAGTTGCGCATGTTCCGGGTGTCGGTAGTGTCGAATCGATTCGTGACAAAGCTTTTGCGGCTCTAGCCTAATAATATTGCAACATATTGATTATATTGACATATATTTATTTTAAATACGATGAATAAGCCTGTTCTCACCCTTGATGATGCAAAACGAATCGCTACCGCAGCAGCAACCGAAGCTCGTGTCAATGAGTGGAAAGTAACGATCGTCATCGTTGATGATGGCGGGCATCTCTTGTATTTAGAGCGCGAACACGACACACGTTTCGGTAGCGTAGAAACCGCTACTGCCAAAGCTCATATGGCGGCGGCGCTCCACATTCCAACCAAAGTATCTGAAGATGCGGTAATGAATGGCCGGTTGATTCACCTCGCACTACCGGGAGTGATTCCTGCAGAAGGTGGCGTGCCGTTAATGCGCGATGGCATCGTCATCGGCGCGATCGGTATTAGCGGCGTGCGCTCTGGCCAAGATGGACAAATCGCTGCGGCGGGCGCAAACGCTTTGTAGCAGATTCTGCAAATCGCAGCATTCTAAAAACTGAAATAGACCAAATTGCTACCAGAACTTCTTATGGTTCATGGTATTTGTTCTCGATCCAGTAATCGTCTGTTTACCGAAGTCGCAGAATCGAACTTGTCGAGTTAGAGATGCTCGATAGAAATATCGAGCTTTATTTTCTCTAAAAACTTAAGTGGTGACTGTAGCGCTATTTCGCCAGACGAACACTTAGGACAGCTTTAATTGGACTTTTGATTTCGCACCTGGTTTAGCTTTAGGAGTAAAACCAGAGAGGCGACAACTGATCCCCTCAATTTTTTTACCCTTGTCATACTTGATCGTATCGCATGTTATTACCTCGCCTTTTGCCACCAGTTCGGCTAGCAAAAGCCTAGTTTTGGCAAGCGGCAAACCAATCGCAGTAACAATCTCGGCATCAAGACGCTCACCATGAGTTTTTAAATATTGCAGTATTTGATTGCTAGGCATAGGATTTCCGTACTCAAAAAAAAATCGGCACAATTCGCCGTTGTGCGTATTGTACCAATGGATTAGGCTAAATTAATACCAGATTGAGGTAGGTTGTCAAAAATGAACATGCTGCCAGTCTTTTTTCGTAGAACTGGCGTTCAAAAGCGACTAGCAATAGATAGCCTAGGCTTGTTTGCGTTGTCGTTTGTAAAATATTTCAATGTATTCTGTAATTGCCTCGATCGCCTCGGCGCGGGTTTTGAAACGCCGATGGTGCTCCAGTTCATTTTTGAGCAATCCCCAAAAGTCTCAATAATTACTTCCCCAGGCACTAAGCTACTACCACACTTTCGTCGCGCATCCGTAACGCCTCTTCTATATCAACCGAGACTACTTTTGAAACACCGCGCTCCTGCATGGTGACGCCGACTAATTGCTGCGCCAACTCCATCGTAATTTTGTTGTGGCTGATAAAGATGAACTGCGTATGCACTGCCATCTTCTTAATGAGATTGCATAAACGTTCTGTATTGGTATCGTCTAAAGGTGCATCCACCTCATCCAATAAACAAAACGGCGCAGGATTAAGTTGGAACAATGAAAATACCAGCGCAATCGCGGTAAGTGCTTTTTCTCCACCGGACAATAAATGAATAGATGAGTTCTTCTTGCCTGGTGGATGCGCCATTACCTGAACGCCGCTATCCAAAATTTCTTCACCAGTCAGCACTAATCTCGCCTCACCGCCGCCAAACAGTACAGGAAAAAGCTCAGCGAGGTGTTTGTTGACCTCATCGTAAGTGGACATCAGCAAGTCACGAGACTCTCTATCGATACGGCGAATGGCACCTTCTAGCGTTTCCATCGCTTCATTCAGGTCTTTTGCTTGCGCGTCCAAATAGGCCTTGCGCTCGCTAGAGGCTGCTAGCTCTTCTAAAGCAGCCAGATTAACTGCCCCCAAGGCTGTAATTGCTTCGCTAAAACGAGTTAAATCAAACTGAAGTGCAGCAGGTTTTGCAGGAGAAGCTTCTAAGTGAGCAAATAAAGGCGCTTCATCAACCCCCTGAAGTTGCTCAGCCCATTGCTCAAAATGCAACCTAGCCTCTTGTTCTTTAAGGGTTATTTCAGTAACTTTATCGCGCAGCGGATTCAATTTTTGCTCACACGTCATACGCTCTTGATCGAGCTTATTCAGGTTTAGCGTGGCGTTTTCAAGCACGTTACGTGCTTCAGCCAAAGCTTGCTCATGCACTTGGCGTTGCGCCAAAGCTGTTTGCAATTGCTGCTGATTAACATCATCCGCCATGTTCGCCAATTCATGGCGAGTATGGGCAAGCGCCACTTCTAATTGGGTCAGTGTCGTGACGCTTTGTTTAATGTTGTGATCAAGGTCACCAATTTTATCGACACAGGTCTTGGCAAAGAAACGCGCCTCTTGTAGCTCGTGTTGAGCATGCTGCGAACGTTCACGTTGTTCGCGCAGCACCCCATCTTGGGAGAAGGAATGTAATCTTGCCTGTTCAACCTCATCTTGATGAGTCGCCATGTTTTCACGCAAAATCAGAGTGCGCTCAACAATTTCCTCAGTTTGGCGTTGAGCTTCATTCACCTGCTCTTCTAATTCTTGCAGCTCTTGGGCAATTTGTGCACGGCGTTCATGGCTACGTTCATTGGCCTGAGTGAGCTTTAAAATCTGCATTTGCATCGCATGTTGACGCTGCTGCAAATCACTACCTGCCGAACGTAATGGACCAATTTTGCTTTCAATCGTGAAGTGCGCCTCTTCTGCTTGCGCGACTTGTACCCTACCCTGCTCTAGCAATTCTGCTTGTAGCTGTGATTCTTGCTGCAAACTCTCGATTTCTCTTTGGCGAGCTAAGACGCCATGCAATTGACTATCCGGTGCGTGGAACAAAACACTATGAGCGCCGACCAAATGACCCTGCGGGGTAACAAGCCATGCGCCAGGAGGCAGACTACTTCGCTGAACAAGTGCCTGATTAAGATCGGTTGCCGCAAAAATTCCTGCCAACCAATCCTCAACTACGGGGGCGGCTTGAGCGTCATCGCAACGAATAAACTTCGATAACGGCGTGAGATTTGAAACAGTTTGCGAAGTGCTTGAGCTGCTGCCATTGGCGGCATACACAGCCAGTTTAGCTGGGGGAACATCAGCCCAGCTTGCGGCATCTTCGAGTTTACTAAGCGCTAGCGCATTCAAGCGCTCACGCAATACCGCCTCCAGCGCATCTTCCCAACCTTGCTCAATGCGGATGGATTGCCATAAGCGCGGCGCACTATTTAATTGGTGTTTCGACAGCCATGCCTGAAGATTGATGTCGTTATCCAACTTAGATTGCAATTGTTGAAGTGCAGCCAAACTAGCCTCGACCTGACTTAACTGGCGCTCCAGCGCTTGCGCGGAAGTCCGCTTGTTTCGACGTTCAGCATCTGCCACAGGAAGCTTCTCTTGCATCTGAGCCAGCATTTGTTGCTGATCTTCGAATTCCATTTGCAACTCAGTAATCTGCTCTTGAGCCTGCTGTAAGGCTTCATTGTTAGGCTGAGGCAGATTGTCTTGCTCTAATAATAGCCGTGATTTACGACTACCTAATTGCTGCAAATTGCTTTGAATGTGGCCACGCTGGGTCTCTGCTAGCTGTAATTGCTGCTGTGAAAGCATCTGTTCACGTTGTACAGCATTATATTTTTCCTGCGCGGCACGAGCCGCATCTTCAACTCGTGGCAACTGTTGCGCTTCATTTTCAGCGTGGTTTTCGCTAATTTCGACGCGGACAGCGGCTTCTTGCTGCTGCTGTTGCCAATGGGCCAAAAGTGATTGAAGGCCTTGCAATTGCGTGCGCTGCTGTTCAATTTGGCGCTCGCCATTCACAATTTGTTGTGACATGCGGTTACGCTGCTCAACCAAGAATGAGATTTGTTGCTCTAAACGAGAAACTTCAGCATTGGTGGCGTACAGATCACCCTGTTTCGCATGCAAAGTATCCGCCAAAGTAAAATGTTCGGTGCGAGCCTGCTCCAAGCTACTTTCCACCTCGCGCAATTTAGCAATTTCAGCTTCAAGCTCATTCTTTGTTTTTTCGACTTGCTGATTCAAACGCGCACGACGAGATTCTGCTTCTTGTTTGTTTACCAGCCACAACAACTGTTGCGTCATCTCACGCTTAGCCTCTAGCTCGCGATAAGTCTTGGCAACCTCGGCTTGTTCACCTAGATGCCCTAACTGTTTATCGAGCTCTTGCAGAATATCGCTAACGCGTAATAGATTGTCTTTGGTATCACCTAGACGTAACTCAGTCTCACGGCGACGGTCGCGGTATTTAGAAACCCCCGCAGCCTCTTCCAAAAACACGCGCAACTCTTCTGGTTTCGCCTCAATAATGCGCGAAATCATGCCCTGCTCAATGATCGCGTAAGCGCGAGCGCCCAAGCCTGTTCCAAGAAAAATATCGGTGATGTCTTTGCGGCGCACATGCTGATTGTTGATGTGATAGCTAGAGTCGCCGTCGCGTAACAGCACGCGTTTGATTGAAATCTCGGCGTAACTCGACCACTGCCCCGCCGCTTTTCCCAAGGAATTATCAAATACCAGCTCCACACTGGCTCGTGAGACGGGTTTACGATTGCCAGAGCCATTAAAAATAACGTCTTGCATCGATTCGCCCCGCAAAGCTGAAGCGCGTGACTCGCCGAGAACCCAGCGCAATGCATCGATGACATTAGATTTTCCGCAGCCGTTTGGTCCTACAACGCCAACGAGCTGCCCTGGCAGCGCAATGTGCGTAGGGTCAACAAAGGATTTAAAACCGGCAAGTTTAATGTGGGATAAACGCAATTTGATTCAGGCAAGCGAGTTAATGAGCAATATTCTAACCCAAGGAGCTAGCGACACAAACACTTGCAAATCGAATAGGGCCAGAATTTTCCTAACTAAGCTAGTATTAAGCTAGTGAAGGTGACAACAGCGCGCTTTGCCAATTACTCGGCCTCTTGAGTTTTGAGGCAGGCGTAAGCTAAACACTTCATTGATAAAATTCGCTAGCGCACTAGGCACTGTGCATGGATATAATGCGCAACAGTGACATTTAAATCAATTGATTATGACTACGCAACCTGTAAAGCAATTCGAAACTTTTCCTAACCCCAAGCCAGCGCGTGATTTCCATATTCACATGGAAATTCCTGAGTTCACCTGCTTGTGCCCGAAGACAGGCCAGCCGGATTTTGCAACACTGACTTTGGATTACATCGCGGATGAGAAATGCGTTGAGCTAAAAAGTCTCAAGCTTTATATGTGGTCATTTCGCGAAGAAGGTCACTTTCACGAAGACGTAACTAACCGTATTTTGGATGATTTGATAGCGGCCACCGAACCACGTTTTATGCGCCTCACCGCCAAATTTTATGTGCGCGGTGGCATCTTCACCAATGTTGTTGCTGAACATCAAAAAGCGGGCTGGCAACCTGCACCCCGCGTAGAGTTAAGTCGCTTTCACGGGCAGTCAAATACGCGAGGATAATTACATAACATATTGTTTTTATTGAGTTATTTTAAATAAGGAGAAGGTCGTGATTAAGAAAATAGTGGCAGCAGTGCTCATCGTATTATCAGCAGGCGGATGGTTTTATCTGGATTACTTGAACAAGCAAGAACAAAAATTTGCTGAACAATCCCGCATTGAAATGCAACAAGCTCGCGCAAAAGCCCAAGCCCGTGCCGCTGATAAAGCTAAATTTGAAACACAAATTATGGCTGACTTAACTGCATGCAAAGCGGTTGCAGAAAAAGCTAAAGAAGAATACTTAACACAGCACCAAAAACCAGCCCGTAAAAAAGGTGAGTTCACTGTGCCACAAGAAAGCATTGATGAAGCAGCTAAAATTTTGGATGCAGCCAACGCAACTTGCCAAGCGACATATACCACTCGTTTGAGCAGTGGCAGTTAAGCAGCAATAAATTCCAAAGCATTACCATCGGGGTCACGGCAAAATAAAGCTTGCCGTCCCGATTGGCTCACGGTGTAAGGCACCGCCCCCTCAGTGAGTCGCTCGATTAACTTTCCCCAATCTGAAACTAAAAGTGCCACATGGCGATCTCGCCCACCGTGACTGGGGCGCTGCAACCCTGCCTCAGGATTCGGCAATAACATCAAATGGATTTGCTGATTAGGTGAGATGTCGTACCAAAACCCATCAAAGCTCATGTTAGGGCGCTTGAGATCAGGCGTTAAACCCAGCACGTTTTCGTAAAACACACGTGACCGAGCCAGATCGCTGCTCAAAAAAGTGGCGTGATGCAGACCTGCGAACATTACACCTTTACCGGAATGACTTTGCTGGCGGATAGTTTAGCGCGCGCCCTCGCCTCGTCGGTATTGCTGCCAGTTGCCAGCGCCACGCCCATACGACGCTTAATAAAGGACTCTGGTTTACCGAATAAGCGCACATCTGACTGCGGCACGCGCATTGCTTCGGCAACTCCAGAAAACGCAATGCCCTGCGCTTCCATCACCGCACTCGCCCCTGCTGCCAGCAAAGTCGTGTCAACAGGCAAGCCCAAAATCGCACGCGCATGTAGCTCGAACTCATTGAATCGCTGGCTGCACATCGTCACCATGCCGGTATCGTGCGGACGTGGGCTGACTTCGCTAAACCACACTTGGTCACCTTTCACAAATAGCTCCACACCAAAGAGCCCTAATCCACCCAAGTCATCAGTGATCTTCTTAGCAATGTCACGTGAGCGTTGCAACGCTAAAGGCGACATCGCCATTGGCTGCCAGCTTTCGACATAGTCCCCCTGCACTTGCACGTGGCCGATGGGTTCGCAGAAATACGTTTCAATTTCGCCCTGTGCATTTTTCGCGCGCACCGTTAATTGGGTGATTTCAT
>JAUYFR010000120.1 GCA_030690855.1 Gallionellaceae bacterium | reverse complement strand
GCCTTACTCACGCACTGGTGCGCGGCATTACCACTTTCATTGTTGAAGACACTGAAGAGGCGCGCCTGCAAGCCAAGTTTCCAGTTGAAGTCATCGAAGGGCCGCTGATGACCGGCATGAATTTCGTCGGCGATTTGTTTGGTGCAGGCAAAATGTTTTTACCGCAAGTAGTGAAATCTGCACGCGTGATGAAACAAGCGGTAGCGCATCTTATCCCCTACATCGAAGCAGAAAAATTGCGCTCTGGCGACACCAGCACCAAAGGCAAAATCGTCATGGCAACGGTGAAAGGCGACGTACACGACATCGGCAAAAATATCGTCACCGTGGTGTTGCAGTGCAACAACTTCGAAGTGGTGAACATGGGCGTGATGGTGCCGTGCCAACAAATTTTGGATACGGCACGCGAACACAAGGCCGACATCATCGGCCTCTCAGGTTTGATTACTCCATCACTCGAAGAGATGGCACACGTCGCCAAAGAGATGGAGCGCCAAGGCTTTACAGTACCCCTACTCATTGGTGGCGCGACCACCTCACGTGTGCATACTGCGGTGAAGATTGAGCCTAATTATCCAAGCGGCCAAGTGGTATACGTCACCGACGCTTCACGCGCCGTTGGGGTGTGCAGCAATTTGCTGAGCAACACCACACGCGACAGTTACATCGCAGAGATCAAAGCGGACTATGCTTCTGCTCGTGAGCAGCATGAAGGTAAAAAAGGCAAAGCTTCGTATGTTTCATTGAACGAGGCTCGCCAGCGTGGGGTAAAAACAAACTGGAGCAAAAAACCAACCCCCCTCAATCCCCCCTTATCAGGGGGGAAGGCCACCGCTCCCTCCCCTGACAAGGGGAGGGCTGGGGAGGGGTTTGCACTTTACACGCCACCTAAACCTAAACTACTCGGCGTGCATAAATTAGAAAATTACCCGCTGGATATTTTGGTTGACTTCATCGACTGGACGCCTTTTTTCCAAGCGTGGGAACTCGCTGGACGTTACCCAAAAATTTTGCATGACGAAGTGGTGGGTGAGGAGGCACGCAAGTTATTCGCCGATGCGCAAGCGATGTTGAAAGCAATCGTCAAAGAGAAATGGCTCACTGCCAACGCCGTGTTCGGCCTGTTCCCCGCCAACACAGTGAACAGCGACGACATCGAAATTTACAGTAATGATAAACGCAATAAAGTCGAAATGACTTGGCACAATCTGCGCCAGCAAACTAAAAAACCTGCCGACATCCCGAATTACTGCCTGGCCGATTATATCGCACCAAAAGAATCGCAACTATATGATTATATTGGGTCTTTTGCAGTTTCCACAGGTATCGGCATCGACGCACGCGTGGCGGAATTCGAAAAACAGCACGACGACTACAGCGCCATTTTGTTGAAAGCACTCGCAGATCGCTTAGCAGAAGCTTTTGCCGAACATCTGCATCTGCGCGTACGCCGTGAATTCTGGGGCTATGCCGCCGATGAAGGTTTAAGCAACGATGACATGATCGCCGAAAAATATCGCGGCATTCGTCCCGCGCCCGGCTACCCAGCGTGTCCTGAACACAGCGAAAAAGGCCCGATGTTTGAGATGCTGCAAGCACCGCAGAACGCAGGCATAACACTCACCGAAAGCTTCGCCATGCTGCCCACCGCAGCCGTGAGCGGTTTCTACTTCTCGCATCCTCAGGCGCAGTATTTTGCTACGGGCAAAGTGGATAAGGATCAGGCCGCGGATTATGCAAAGCGCAAGGGCTGGTCGTTGGAAGAAGCGGAGCGTTGGTTGGCACCGGTGTTGAGTTACTAAATAGCACACAAAATAAAGATTGATGCTTTTCATTTTTTCGTTGTATATTGCATCCCGCTCGATGAGTTCTATCGGGCTTTACCAACAAATGGAGAGAAAAATGGACGGAGATGCTTCTTAAGGGAGAGCAACTATTTTCCAATAGGTTTTGATATTTCAAAGAGCACCTTAAATGGGTGCTCTTTGCATTTTGGAGATTGCATATGAGAACTTTTTTAAAGCAATGGTGGCAAATTCTCGTAGTTGGCTCGGTGCTAACATCCGTTACAGGTGTCAGCCTAGCTACATTTGCAAGTGACCCATTAAAGGCCAATATTGCACTTGGAGCATTCCTATTATTCCTTATTTTCTTAGGGTGGCGAGCACAACGAACCTTTGATCAGGTGTTGGGGAAAACATATCCACGCGGATATGAAACACTTTCGACTTTCGTACGGTACTCAACTTCTGATGGGAATAACATTCAGTATGAGACTTTTAGGCATATTCAAAACAAAGTGCTAGTCCGAGATCACATGGAACATCAGTTTCTCTGGACTGGGAGCAAGCCCCCAAAAATCACTTCTTGTCTCCAAACAATTGGAGATTCTCAACCAGTTGTGGGCACCGCAAAATCAAAAGTACGGGTGAATTTTAAGAAGCCAATACTCTTTAACGAGGTAGAAGTAGTGCACCTCAGGATGGAAATCGATGACTCTGACCATACATCAGAAACATATGTCGGTCTTTTGGTGCGCGAGCCAACCAAAGCTATCACATTTAAGGTTGAGCTATTACATGTCAAACAGAAGTACAACGGAGCGTATGCCAAAGTTTTACGCAACGATATTGATAAAAATAACGGCAATCCCCCACTAGAAATTGATTCCGTAAAATTCGATATTGTTTCCAAATCATTTGAATATATATTAGCCAATCCAACGCCGGGATACAGGTACTCCCTAGAGTGGGAGCGGAAGGCATAACAAAACATTACTCACGGCTATTAATTAGGAAAAAATCAACATGACCACCCTCATCAAAACCGACACCCAACTCGGCGAAGGCGCTGAAGCGCAAGCCGGACAAACCGTCATCGTGCATTACACCGGCTGGCTATTTGACGAGAGCGCGCCGGAGAACAAGGGTGCGAAGTTCGATAGCTCACTCGACCGTAACGACCCGTTCGACTTTCCGCTTGGTGCGGGGCATGTCATCAAAGGTTGGGATGAGGGCGTGCAGGGCATGAAAGAAGGCGGACACCGCACGCTCATCATTCCGTCCGAGATGGGTTATGGCGCAAGCGGAGCTGGTGACGACATCCCTCCGAATGCGACGCTGGTATTTGAGGTTAAATTACTCAAGGTGATCAAGACCGATATTACCGATACCAAGCTCGGCGAAGGTGCTGAAGCCGCCGCCGGACAACATGTTTCCGTGCATTACACCGGCTGGATATTCGACAAAAGCGCTCCGGAAAACAAAGGCACGAAGTTCGATAGCTCACTCGATCGTAACGAGCCTTTTGATTTTCCACTGGGCGCTGGCCGTGTCATTCAGGGCTGGGATATTGGCGTACAAGGCATGAAGGTGGGCGGGCAACGTACCTTGGTAATTCCACCAGAGATGGGCTACGGCAGACGCGGTGCGGGCGGCGTGATTCCTCCTAATGCAACGCTGGTATTTGAGGTGGAGCTACTCGCGATCAACTAACTTCATTTTTTCATCCTCAAAAAATGGCGTGCGGCTGAAAGAGGCCTAAGTTTTTAACTTTGTTCCCACGGCAGTTTCGCTGCGCGCCATCCGCCTACCGTGTTGCGGTGTTTGTTGGCGTCTCGGTCTCCCTCAAACCCTTCTAGCACGTTGTAAACTTCGCTATATCCCGCTTGTTCTGCTGCAATGGCCGCTCCGTGTGAACGTGTGCCGCTTCGGCATATAAACATTACCAGCGCCTCTTTATCGACCTGTTGGGTTAGCGCGGCCATAAAGTTTGGGTTCAACACCATGCCGGGATAGCTTGCCCATTCGATTTCGATCGCGCCAGGCACTCGCCCGACAAAATCCAACTCGGCTTTGCTACGCACATCTACCAATTTTGCGCCCGGCGCTAATTGTAAAATTTGCTGCGCTTCGGCGGGTAAAAGCCCACCTGAGTAAAGCAGGTTATTTTGCTTCGCGCGGACTTGTGCCTGTTCTAGTATTGCTGAGATTTTTCCCATACTCTTTCCCTCGTTATTGTTCTATGTTCACCGCGTAAATGTTATTCTTCGCGGCGCCGCTTCCACTATACCCAATGCCAATGAAAAATCACACTCACTCGCATAGTCACGACAAGTCAGCTTCGTTTGAGCCTGCGCATCCTATGCGATTTGCCGCCGCAAAAAAAAGCACCTGGGTAAGTATCTTCATCAATCTCGGCTTGACCATCATGCAAGTGCTTGCCGGATTTTTTGGTAAATCACAATCGTTGATGGCAGACGGTTTGCACTCTTTCGCCGACCTTCTTTCAGATGTTTTAGTGTTGTTTGCTAACCGTCACGGCAATCGTCATGCTGACGCAAACCATCCCTACGGCCATGCACGCATTGAAACCGCAACCTCACTTATTCTCGGCGTGAGCCTTGCCGCACTTGGCATTGGCTTACTCATTGCCGCTGGTATACGTTTGCAACACCCCGAAAACGTACAGGCTGTTCATCCCTTTACTCTGTTTATCGCGACGATTGCACTGGCGGCGAAAGAAGGCATGTTCCGCTACATGTTAGCGGTGGCGCAACGTGTACGCTCGCAAATGCTAATCGCAAATGCGTGGCATGCTCGTTCAGATGCCGCTTCTTCACTCGTAGTGATCGTCGGTATCGTCGGCAATTTGCTGGGCTACACCTTTCTCGATTTGATCGCCGCTGCGGTTGTCGGGGTGATGATCGCGCACATGGGCATCAAGTTTTCGCTCGATGCACTAAAGGAATTAGTGGACACCGGTCTAGATGAAGAAGAAGTGCGGGCCATTCGTCACACACTAAAGTCTACTCCTGGCGTGCTCGGTTTACATGAGTTGCGTACCCGCAAGATGGCTGACAACGCCTTGGTGGATGCGCACATTATGGTTGACCCAAAAATAAGTGTTTCCGAAGGGCATTACATCGCTGAGGCTGCCCGAGCGGCTGTGTTACGTGAGCATCACGTGGTTGATGTGATGGTACATATTGATCCCGAAGATGATGCTGTCGCCAAACCTAATGCCAGCTTACCTTCGCGTGAAGTGTTGTTTAAACATCTTGCGGATCACTTCGGCAATGCCTGCGATTTGAATCATCATCGTGTCATCTTGCACTATCTCAGCGGCAAAGTTGATGCAGAAATACTTCTGGAGTCCGGCTCGCATCTAAGTCACACCGAATTTGTAAAGTTGCAAACCAAGTGTGAATCACTAAGTGCTGACGATCTATATTTCCGCAAAATTCAAATTTACCAGCATGCCGCACCAAAATAGTGCGTCTCGATTTTATTTGCCCTTTTTTTGGGCGCGCTTTTTTACCCTTCTACTTTTGTGAATATGGCAGAATGTGTCCCTTGTAGGCAAAGCGTGGCTGGCACAGTTTGTGCTGATTCACGACGATAGAGTTACCTAAGATTTTTTGTTTGTTTTTGTCTTTGTAGATTTTTTTTGGGAGAAAGTAATGTTTAAGTCAGCAGCTGAAGCCGTTAAGGCCATTCAAAGTGGTGAATACAAATTCGTTGACCTGCGTTTCACAGACACGCGCGGTAAAGAGCAGCACGTAGGTGTGCCTGCTAAATACTTCGGTGATGAAAAATTTACTGATGGCCACGCTTTTGATGGCTCTTCAATCGCTGGCTGGAAAGGCATTCAAGCTTCTGACATGTTGTTGATGCCAGACCCAACAACCGCTTACCTCGATCCATTTATGGACGAGCCGACATTGATCATCACTTGCGACGTGATCGAGCCATCTGATGGCAAAGGTTATGACCGTGACCCACGCTCCATCGCTAAACGCGCTGAAGCTTATTTGAAGTCCACTGGAATTGGTGACACCGCATTCTTCGGTCCTGAGCCAGAGTTCTTCATTTTTGACTCGGTAAATTGGTCTGTTGATATGTCTGGTTGCTCTCTAAAAATCAACTCTGAAGAGGCTGCTTGGGCTTCTGGTGAAAAATTTGAAGGCGGCAACACTGGCCACCGTCCTACCGTTAAGGGCGGCTACTTCCCCGTTCCTCCGGTTGATAGCTTGAACGACATTCGTGCTGCTATGTGCTTGGCGCTGGAAGACATCGGCATTGAAGTTGAAGTGCATCACCACGAAGTGGCGACTGCTGGGCAATGCGAAATCGGCACTAAATTCAGCACCTTGGTTAAGCGTGCTGACCAAACTCAAGCTCTGAAATATGTTGTACACAACGTTGCTCACCAATATGGCAAAACAGCGACATTTATGCCTAAGCCTATCGTTGGCGACAACGGTTCTGGTATGCACGTTCACCAGTCGATCTGGAAAGAAGGCAAAAACACTTTCGCAGGTAACGGCTACGCTGGCTTGTCTGAAACGGCTTTGTTCTACATCGGCGGCATTATCAAACACGCTAAGGCATTGAACGCGATTTGCAACCCAGGCACAAACTCTTACAAGCGTTTGGTTCCTCACTATGAAGCTCCTGTGAAGATGGCTTACTCTGCTAAGAACCGTTCTGCCTCGATTCGCATTCCTCACGTTGCAAGCGACAAAGCACGCCGTATCGAAACTCGCTTCCCTGACCCAACAGCAAACCCATACTTGTGCTTTGCCGCATTGATGATGGCTGGCTTGGATGGTATCCAGAACAAGATTCACCCTGGCGATCCAGCAGATAAAAACTTGTATGACTTGCCACCAGAAGAAGATGCAAAGATCCCAACAG
>JAUYFR010000111.1 GCA_030690855.1 Gallionellaceae bacterium | reverse complement strand
CCACCCGCAACACGCTATCAATGACGCGATTATTCAGCGCCTTGGTATTCGAGTGGATGAATTACGAAGCTTTACGATATTTCGGCGCGGCTTTGATGCACGCAAACCTTCGGCAATTTTATTCATCTACACTTTGGATGTTGATGTTGCCAATGAAGAAAAAGTACTCAGCCGTTTCAAGAACGATGTACATGTCAAAGTTGCACCCGATACGAGTTATCACTTTGTTGCCCAAGCTCCTGCAAATTTAACTGAGCGGCCCGTCGTCATCGGCACCGGCCCTTGTGGTCTATTCGCCGGACTAGTGTTAGCGCAGATGGGCTTTCGCCCCATCATCTTAGAACGCGGCAAAGAAGTACGCGAACGTACCAAAGACACCTGGGGCTTGTGGCGTAAGCATGAGTTGAACCCTGAATCAAATGTGCAATTCGGCGAAGGCGGTGCGGGTACGTTCTCCGATGGTAAGCTTTATAGCCAAGTGAAAGACCCCAAGCACTACAGCCGCAAAGTACTCGCAGAGTTTATAAAAGCCGGCGCGCCTGAGGAAATCGAATATGTGAGTAAACCGCACATCGGCACCTTCCGTTTGGTAGGCATGGTGGAGGTGATGCGTGCCAATATCATTGCGCTCGGTGGCGAGGTGCGCTTTCAAAGCCGCGTCACCGATATTGAAATTGAACATGGCCAAGTTCAAGGTGTAACGCTGGCTAGCGGCGAACACATCACCAGTCGCCATGTCGTGCTCGCCATCGGCCACAGTGCGCGCGACACCTTTGAGATGTTGCATCAGCGTGGCGTGTATTTGGAAGCGAAGCCCTTCTCGGTTGGTTTTCGTATCGAGCATCCGCAATCACTCATCGACCGCGCGCGTTTCGGCATCAATGCAGGGAATCCGCAACTCGGCGCAGCCGATTACAAATTAGTGCATCACGCCAGCAATGGTCGCTCGGTGTACAGCTTCTGCATGTGTCCCGGAGGTACGGTGGTGGCGGCCACTTCGGAAGAAGGCCGCGTAGTGACGAATGGCATGAGCCAATATTCGCGCAACGAACGCAACGCTAACAGCGGCATCGTGGTTGGCGTCACGCCAGAAGATTACCCCGGCGATCCGCTCGCAGGCATTGAGTTTCAACGCGAATGGGAAAGCAGAGCATTTGCTTTAGGCGGCAGCAATTACAACGCACCGGGACAACTGGTTGGCGACTTCATCGCACGACGAGCTTCCACTCAATTGGGTAGCGTGCTGCCCTCTTACACTCCCGGCGTCACGCTCGGTGATCTCTCAACTGCATTACCTGATTATGTAATTGATGCCGTGCGTGAAGCCCTGCCCGCGTTTGAAAAAACCATCAAGGGATTCGCCATGAAAGATGCGGTGCTCACAGGTGTGGAGACGCGCACCTCGTCTCCCGTGCGCATCAAGCGCGACGAGAGCTACCAGAGTTTGAACACCAAGGGTTTGTATCCTGCGGGAGAAGGTGCTGGGTATGCAGGGGGGATTATGTCAGCAGCAATTGATGGCATTGAAGTGGCCGAGGCAGTTGCTTTAAGCATGGCAAAAATTTAATCCTGCGGTATCTCAATTTCTGGCATCGCATAATGCCAATCAACACTACCAGAATCATCATGAAAAATTCGCTCCTTGGGTTGCCCCTGCTCACGCAATGTCGCCTTAATATCTGCCGGTTTCATTTTCTGGAACAGACTAGTGCCAGTAGGAGAACTCATGGTACGAACTTGGGTATCGCCCACCACTTCTGGAATGACGCAATGAATATTCGCGCCTTGTTTATTACGAACCTCGATTAGGTAGGTTAATTCCTGCTTAAAGGCGTGTACTTTTTTCAGCAACTCTTGACGCTCATCTTCCAGCTTGGTCACCACGCTGGTAACTTTGGTAAATTTCGCTGCCATTTGATAAAAGTTGTTTTCTTGCACGGCATTCAGTTTGACCAAGCCCTGCTTAACACTCGTGACTAGCGTCAGATATCGTGATACGTCAGGGTCGGATTTGATTTGACTGAGATTGGCCTCTTTCGATGCAATATTTTTTTTGCACTCTAGCAACATCAAAATGACCTGCTGTATCTGTGCATCAGTCGCCGATAAATTAGGAATTAACAATGAAACCATATTGTCTTTACCCCGACATGAGGTAGAGGAATTAACTCTCACTCTTTTCCCTGCGATGCTGCATCCCTCAGCGTTTTGAATCTCAATATCTGAGCCAATAATTTCACAATTAACCGCACGATCAATCTCAATGGAATCGCCAAAAATCATGCAGCTCTCGGCATAAATAATTGAAATATGTCCATCCCACGCCTCAACGGTAGAATTAAACGTGCGCCCATTCGCGGTGACGTCCCCACCAATACTCTTTGCACTACCGCCAGAGAGGTTGCTCTCAAACAGAATAAACCCACCTTGCGAAACGATATTCCCATACACATCGGCATGAAAGGTCATGTTTTTGCCTTCTACGCCACGGCCTTCTTGCACTTCACCATGTTCAATAAATTCGTTGCCGGATAGCTGTAAATCACCCGTCGTTTTGATGCTCACGCCACCTTTATTTTCAATTTTCTCGGTAACTGAAATGTGATTAGTTTCAATATCCAAAGATAAAAACCCATCTCTAAGTGCAACGATATATTCAAAACCCTCTTGCCTCTCTACACGAGTTCCGGGGCCAGCCAAGGCTGATATATCTAGGTCTTTTGGAACTTCTGGCTCGATCAATACACCGGTTACTTTGTATCCCGGCTTACCCAGTACTCGAGGTTTTTTTTGTAGCAAGCGTTCGCCTAAATCAATCTGTGGAAAGCGATTTTGAAATTTTCGCAGATCCGCTTTGCCATTCGGCATAATCTTAGGCGAGTTATCACGCCGTAGCGCCTCACTCGCCTCGACTATCTCGGCGTCCGTTCCCTCAGTCGGATCAAGTTGAACCGCGATATTCATGCGCGCGGCTTCACGACGAGAAATCACGTCGCTCACTGCTTCAATATCAATACCAAAGCGCACCCCTTTCATCCACATATCAGCAATAAACTCATCAATATCTAGCTTGCCCGGACGTACACTTTCTTTGCGGGTTTTGCTGATGATAGGCGCAACACCATCTTCATCAGGCTCGCCGTAAACAGGTTCTTCAATAATGACCGAGATTTCAACTGGTTCGAAAAAATATTCCGCAAATAAACCTTGTGCATCAATTTTGACGTTTTTGTAGAGGGGTTTGCGCAAAGGAGAGAAAGCCGCAATATCTTCTGCTAACTTCACTCTCGCCTTCATACCTTGTGCATCTAAAACGCTGTCATAGTCGTACAGCAGGCCCATCAATAACTTGTAATCAACATGGCGAAAGCGAGAGCCTGCATTGAATAATTTATCGACATACTCTTCAAATCCGCCGCCAACAGGGAAAAGAGATAATTCAACGTAAATCCCCCCATTTTCTTTTATGAGGTAGTTCGGCAGATTTGCAGAATTAGCGTGTTGCGTCATATCAAAAAATTCCAACTTAGAAGGGATTAATCCCCAGCCAATAAATTGCTTAGGCAACTTTCAGCTCAAGGCTCATGACTTAATTATAACGAGAAACACGTGTTTTCCCGTAGCAGGTTAGCTACAAGAGTTTTACTGAGAGAGTTTGCAGAGATTTGTGTGATATGAGGCAAGCGCTATAGCGCAGCTCACATCACACTCTTTTAGCACGCATAGAGTTTGCGTACTAGGGAGAATGCCGCTTAAACGCAACCTGTTGGTTTTGGCATGCCGCCATATTTAGTGATTGGCTTCATTGGGCCTGTCATCCACAGATCAAACAATTCTTTTTGATCAACCTCAAGATGCTTAGCAAATTTGCGTATCGGCGGAACAGAACCAAACTCTTCAAAAAATTCGCGGGCCTTGTTGATCTGCTCCCATTTCTGGTCGTTCATCTCATAGCCATCTGCTACTGCCATTTCAATTGCAATTTCAGGTGTCCAATTACTCATATCCACCAAATAACCATCACCATCACGAGCTGGGAGTCCCATAGTTCTATTCCTTTTAAAGTTGTTGAAAGCGATGAGGATTAAATCATACCCGAGTTTTATGGTCAACTACTAAGTGGGCTTTTTTGCAAAAGGTAAAACTCTGCGGCCTCATATCTTGGCCTTATGAGGACAAGTGTCTTTAAGGCAATCCGCATAAATATAAAGTGAATGGTCGTGCACCGAAAACCCTCGATCAATGGCAATTTGATCTTGTCTTAGCTCAATTTCAGGATCAAAAAACTCTTCCACATGACCGCATTGCAAACATACGATGTGATCGTGATGCTTGCCCTCGTTCAATTCAAATACCGATTTCCCACCTTCAAAATTGTGCCGCACCAATAACCCAGCCTGTTCAAATTGGGTCAATACACGGTAAACAGTAGCTAATCCCACATCATCCCCGCTAGCATGCAAAAGTTTATAAACCTCCTCTGCGCTCATATGCCTCGCTTGGGCAGATTCGAACAAACTCAATACCTTAAGCCGCGGTAACGTTGTTTTTAGGCCGGCATTTTTTAAGTTTTCAGGCTGATGCATAACTTAGATCTCCTTTTATTTTTTGCCATTGTGCCTGAAATAATTTCAAATGCAATTGCGAATGATAACAATTCCTATTTACATTTCAAATAAGAATGATTATCATTCGCAAAACTTAACCAACCGAGGGCCATCATGAAACAAACATTAATTATCTCCTTGCTATTCCCCTTTGCTGCGCTTGCTGCTGACGCAGATTACACACTTGTGATTAAAGACCACCGTTTCACACCGACCGAACTCACCGTTCCTGCGGGCAAAAAAATCAAATTACTGATCGAGAATCAGGATGTCACTCCAGAAGAATTTGAAAGCCATTCACTTAACCGAGAAAAAATCATTGCTGGCAAAGGAAAAGTAACCATTTACCTCGGCCCTCTTGAGGCAGGCAGTTATCCCTTCATAGGTGAATTCAATGAAGCAACCGCCAAAGGCGTCATCCACGCAAAATAAGGGAGCATCACTATGTTTGGAACAGCCATTATCGTCTTTAGAGAAGTTTTAGAAGCCGCCATCATCATCGGTATTCTCGCTGCGGCTACGCGCAGCATTCCAAATAGTCGTCGCTGGTTAGTCGCCGGAGTCAGCATCGGTCTAATTGGCTCGGGTATCGTTGCCACATTCACAGAAGCCATAGGGTCATTCGCCAGCGGAGTGGGTCAGGAAATATTTAATGCCGGCATACTGGGTATAGCGGTCGTCATGTTGGCATGGCACAACATTTGGATGTCATCACACGGCGCAGCACTAGCCACTAGCGCAAAGAGCCTTGGCAACGACATCCGTGACGGACGCAGTGAATGCTCAGCCTTGCTAATCATCGTGGGTCTCGCCGTACTCAGGGAAGGCTCAGAGACTGTTTTATTTCTCTATGGCATCGCGGCGGCAGAAGATGCAGGGCGTTCAACTATGCTACTGGGTGGCTTAGTCGGCATGTTTTCTGGCATCGTTGTTGGTTACACCATTTATGCAGGACTATTGCGCGTGCCGATGCGCTGGTTTTTCACCGCCACCAGCATTCTCGTCTTACTGCTTGCTGCCGGCATGGCCTCACAAGCAGCTCATTTTTTAATTCAAGCCGACTTACTGCCAAGTTTAGTTGCACCTGTATGGGACACCTCCGTCACCCTACCTGAAAGCAGTGTGCTCGGCGTACTACTCCACAGCCTGATCGGATATGACGCTCGCCCCGCAGGCATGCAAATCATCTTTTATCTTTCAGCGCTAGTCGTAATCAGCGTCGGCATGTATGTCGCCAAACAATTCAACAAACCCACCATCTCAACTAAAGGAGCACTTTAAATGAAACAACAATTACAGATAGTTATATTCAGCATTGCGAGCCTTCACGCAAGCCTAACTTTGGCAGGCCCTGCAGATTATGTGTACACACCCACCGTCGAGCAAGGAGAAAAAGAACTCGATTTTAAATATGGTACTGCCCAGCAAAAAGATGGCACGCAACGACAGGCGGTTAGTTTGGGGATAGGCTATGGCGCAAATGAATACTGGTTCACCGAAGTCTATTTTAAGCAAAAAAACTATGATGGTCAGATCGTCAATCTGGCTGAATGGGAAAATAAATTCCAACTCACTGAAACTGGCAAATACTTCTTAGATGTCGGTCTCATTGTAGAACTGGAAGCCCCCATTAATAGCAGCAGCGAACCAAAAGAAATAAAAATCGGCCCACTGCTTCAAAAGGAAATTGGTAAGCTACAACTCAACGCCAACTTCCTATTTGAACGCGCCTTTGGCACTGTCGATGAGAGTGGCTACTCCACTGAATGTGGCTACCAATGGCAAGCAAAATATCGCTTACAACCCTCACTGGAGCTTGGCCTACAAGGCATGGGTGAGTTGGGAAAATGGGACAACTGGGACGCTGCCAGCCAGCAAAACCACCGCATGGGGCCCGCAGTTTTCGGCAAGTTTTCACTGGGTAATAAACAAGCAATCAAATACAACGCGGCATGGCTGTTTGGCGCAAGCAATGTCGCACCAAGCAACACCGTCAGAATGCAACTTGAATACGAATTCTAAAGCACCAACCTCCCTTGCTGGCACAAAGGCTCATGCTCCAACTTAATTAAAGTTGGCATGAGTGCAAGGGTTGTTTTGATCTCAAGCTGCTGCGCTCTTATTCTCAACTCATCAAGCGAGAGATCGACCACTTCACCGTACACAGCAAGCGCAATCGTATTGCCACTTTTACACTTTGGCAGCATCAGCGCCCGATGCTCGAAGG
>JAUYFR010000098.1 GCA_030690855.1 Gallionellaceae bacterium | reverse complement strand
AAGGCCTCAACAACAAAGCTAAAGTGACCACGAAAAAGGCATATGGTTTCAAGAGCTTTGATGTTATAAAAATAGCATTATATCATACACTTGGAAATCTGCCCGAACCAGAAGTTACCCACAGATTCTGCGGATGAACCGAAATTGTTTAGTGGCGAACGGTTTAAATCATTACGTCACTCAATACTTTTCAATCCTGGAAAGGGCGCAAACCATGAAATAGTCATAGAGGTTCAAGGGGCAGATACTTCTGAAAAACCCACGAATTTACGCGCAACCGTTCTTGACCCTAAAGGGCAAACCCATTTAACAGCAGTTGGAGCAGCAATCCAACTTGATCGATTGTTAGGTTTAGATGGAGCTACATCACCCGCCCCTAGCGTTGTATATCCAGACACAGCACCGCAAACAGAACACGCTCTCAGAGTTCTACGCAATGCGGGAATTGAGATAAAAATAGAGCCGTCTGTATGAATTTCAACAAAAAGCAGCCTAATACAATGTTAGACATAAGAGGATTGCATGATGGAACGACATCCAATTGAACTTCAAATCGAAAAGGCTGATACTGCAATCGTCCAAGAAGATTTCGACACATTAATGAACATCTACTCTGAAGATGCAGTGTTGGTCGTAAAGCCTGGCATGAATGCCACCGGAAAGATTCAGATCAGAAAAGCATTTGAAGCAATCGCGGCGCACTTTAATCACACCCTGCAAGTCGAGCAGGCCGGAATGAAAATATTGGAAGCTGGTGACACAGCTTTGGCCTTAGCTAAAACTGTAGTTTCAGCATCCAATATGCCTGCAACTGAAAGGAGCGCCACGTATGTTTTCAAGAAAAGCTCTGACGGTGATTGGCTGTGCCAAATAGACAACTCTTATGGCCATGAATTGCTACTCCATAAAAATGTCTAACCCTACGCTCAAGCGGGACGCGCCAAAAGCGGCGCGCCCCTTAGCTCCACGTTAGCCGTCAATCACGTTGCCTCACCGGAGTCAAACATGACCGAACCCTCTGCCGATCAACGACGACCGCTCAACGAAGAAGAGCTTCTAGATCTCTTCAAACACTGGGACACACGCGTTGCGCATCAGGAGCTTCTCTTTATTCCGTTGTCTATTGCCGGCATTCTGGCAATCGCCACGTCATGGGAAAAGATGGTTCCACTCATGATCGTGACGGTGGCAATTGGCTCACTTGGCATATACCTCTTTCACCTCTTCATCGTTCGACGATTCGCAGTTTTTCAGGCGAACATCTTTGCACTGCTTGAGAGTCAGCACCTATCGAATTGGAACTTGCTCGTCATCAATCCGAAAGAAGTTATGGGCATTCAGCGTCTGCGTTTACTCGTTTTGCCGGTGCTTTCACTGCTATGGGTCTTGGCTCTCTACGCGAAACTTCAGAATCCAACCCCATGCTGGTGGGTCGTAATAGGCGCTGTTTTTCTTGTGCCATTCGTCGTTGCTATGTGGCTTTGGCGTCAAACGACGAAAGCCAATTAACAATGTTTATGTGCCAGAAACGGCTAACCCTACGCTCAAGCGGGACTGCGCAAAAGCGCGCAGCCCCTTAGCTCCACGTTGGGCCGGAGAATCAGGATATACTTCATTCACCAATCGCTTGATTCTTCCACGTATTTCAAAGTCTGGAATTTCATCAAAGGTGGAAATCGTATCCCAGTCAATTTCAGGATCATCGGTATTTACAAGGGCAATTTTATGACCGTTGTGCGACACCATAAAACGACCAACCCAGGCAAGACCTGACTCGTTTGCAATGTAGTCCCACAACTTACAAAAACGAGGTGTAAATTCTTCTTTGCAGTCAAAACAGACCAATCGGTAATAACCAAAATTTGCGAACATATACCACCTCCATGAAAAATATTTACAAAACAGAACCTGAATACAGAAAAGAAATCCGGGAAAGCGCTCTATCAAACGATTTCGCAATCAAACCAGAACAATGGATTAAATGGCCAATAAACGACGAAATGATCAGGGTTGATTTCATTTTGGAACCCAAACAGCATCTAATAGATGTTGGATTTGATGCCACCAAAATTGCCATTGAGGTAAAATCTCCGATTAAAAAAGAGAGTGTAAAACAGCTACTGGACTGCATGTCGCAGGCCCATTCATACACCTTATGCACGCATGAAAATGAGTTTATTGACTTCATAGTAATCTACCCAGCCATACAGCTGTTTTTCGACTACGACTTTGAGCACAAATACAAACTTGACCAACGAAGTAAGTACCACAGATCTGAGGTGAGCATCCTTCACCGAGTAATGCAAAGGGCCAACATCGGGTCACTGGAAATAACGAACGAGTCATATCGTTTTAGCTTTGCTGGCTCCAGGTTTTACAGCCCAGAAAAGGGGCGATCAAAAATCAAAAACTTAGGCATGGTCAGGCGAATAGGATCACGAAAAAAATTAATAAAATAAGGAATAGCCCAACAATCGCATGCAGGATTGGCAGGATTGGGGTCATGGCAGGATTGCATGGCAGGATTGGGGTCAGGCTTGCAATATTTGCGTTACCATGATAGATTGCCAACATGGCACGAAAAGCAAGAGTCCATTACCCTTCCGCACTCTACCATGTGATCATGCGGGGCAACGCTCGGCAAGACATTTTCTTCAACGACGAAGACCGCTGCCGCTTCTATCTATTGTTACAAGAAGGGATCGAACGATACGGGTATCGCGTCCATGCCTTTTGTCTGATGACCAATCATATTCATCTGGCAATCCAGGTTGGCGATGTATCATTGTCCCGCATCATGCAGAACCTCACCTTCCGTTACACCAGATGGGTCAACTGGCGGCAAAAAAGGAGTGGACATCTTTTTCAGGGACGGTTTAAGGCTGTCTTGATCGATGCCGACTCATATCTGTTGGAATTGACCCGCTATATTCACCTCAATCCAGTACGCGCCACAATGGTGCAATCTCCTGAAAAATACCCCTGGAGCAGTCACCACGCATATCTTGGCAGTGAAACCATCCCCTGGCTCACCTCCGATTGGGTGTTGTCACAATTTGCAGTAAAATCTGACACGGCGCGCCGAAAATACAGAAAATTCGTTGACCAGGGAAAAGATGCGGGACACATACAGGAATACCACAGCGGAACTGCCAATGACAGCCGCATCCTTGGCGATGACACCTTTATTGACAAAGTGCTGGCCCAGGCCGAAGCAAAACCACAACAGCGCATTAGTCTTAACGACTTAATTGAGTGCGTCTGCTTGAAATATGGAATCGAAGCAAAAGACTTGAAAACCCCCGGCAAATATCGCAATCTTTCCACAGCACGGGGGATGGTGGCGTGGCTGATACTCGAAACAGGGGGGGCAAAACTTATCGAATTAAGCGCTTACACCGGCAGAGATATCTCAACCCTTAGTTCCGCTGCCAAGGCACTTTATATCCGCGCCAAAAGTGACCAAGAACTGGCTGACTCCATGCAGGGACTCATGGAAGGTCTTCATTGAATTGACATTACCAAAG
>JAUYFR010000084.1 GCA_030690855.1 Gallionellaceae bacterium | reverse complement strand
GGGTTATAGCTCATGCCGATCAGTTCGTTGACGTTTAGATGTGCATTGCGACAAAACTGCGCCAACTCTGAAGGTTTAACAAACTTGGCGTAATCGTGCGTGCCACGAGGCAGCATGTTCAACACATATTCCGCGCCGATGACGGAAAGCAGGTAAGACTTAGGATTGCGATTTAGGGTGGAGAAAAATACGTGACCGCCAGGTTTGACCAGTGCCGCACATGCACGAACGATACTTGCTGGATCAGGAACGTGTTCTAGCATTTCCATACAGGTCACTACATCGAAAGACGCGGGTTGCTCGGCAGCTAATTGCTCAACCGAGATATTGCGGTACTCAACTTGTTTGCCACTTTCTAAAAGATGCAGTTTCGCCACTTGTAATGGCTTTTCGCCAAGATCAATACCGGTAACTTTGGCGCCTAGCCCTGCCATGCTCTCTGACAGAATGCCTCCTCCACAGCCTACATCGAGCACCGTTTTGCCAGAAATTTTGGCAACGCGATTGATGTAGTCTAAACGTAACGGATTGATTTCATGCAGAGGTTTGAACTCGCTATTGGCGTCCCACCAGCGGTGGGCGAGTTGGCTAAATTTTTCGATTTCTACGGCGTCAACGTTGGACATAAGTTTGCGATCATTGAATTTGAAGTGGGCGGAATGTAGCAAAACTGGCTTCTGGCGGCTAGCCAATTTTGCTTTGGCTCGCGGTGGGTCGGCATGTTAAACTCGCCCGCTGATTTTTAAGCCTTTTAGGAAGCCGCCACAGATGGAACAATTCGCAAAAGAAACCCTCCCCGTTAGTCTTGAAGAGGAAATGCGCAAGTCGTACCTCGAATATGCAATGAGTGTGATTGTTGGGCGAGCCTTGCCCGACGCACGCGATGGTCTGAAGCCGGTGCATAGACGGGTGCTGTTCGCCATGCACGAGCTTTCCAATGATTGGAATCGCGCCTATAAAAAATCGGCCCGTATTGTCGGCGATGTAATTGGTAAATATCACCCACACGGCGATACGGCGGTGTACGACACCATCGTTCGTATGGCGCAAGACTTCTCGCTGCGCTACCCATTGGTGGATGGTCAAGGTAACTTCGGCTCGGTGGACGGCGATAACGCGGCGGCGATGCGTTACACCGAAATCCGCATGGCGCGCATCGCGCATGAATTGCTTGCTGATCTCGATAAAGAGACAGTCGATTTTGGACCTAACTACGACGGTTCTGAGCATGAGCCTTTAGTTTTTCCAGCGCGCTTCCCTAACTTGCTGGTGAATGGTTCATCCGGCATCGCTGTGGGTATGGCAACCAACATTCCGCCGCACAATCTTTCTGAAGTTCTCGACGCTTGTTTTGCGCTGTTAAAAAATCCTGAAATTGATATTGAAGATTTGATCGACATCGTTCCTGCGCCAGACTTTCCAACGGCTGGTTTCATTTATGGTTTGGCAGGTGTGAGAGAAGGTTATCGCACGGGTCGCGGTCGAGTGGTGATGCGCGGTCGTACCCACTTCGAAGATTTGGATAAAGGCGGTACACGCCAAGCCATCATCATCGACGAGCTACCGTACCAAGTGAATAAGGCTAATTTGCTGATTAAAGTGGGCGAGTTGGTACGCGAAAAGCGGATCGAAGGCATCACTGAGATTCGCGATGAGTCAGACAAATCGGGTATGCGCGCAGTGATTGAATTGCGTCGCGGTGAAATGCCTGAAGTGGTGTTGAATCATCTCTACAAGCACACACAGTTGCAAGACAGTTTTGGCATGAACATGGTGGCGTTGCTGGATGGTCAGCCGAAGCTGCTTAACCTGAAGCAATTCCTTGATGCGTTCTTGCGTCATCGTCGCGAAGTGGTTACGCGTCGTACTATTTTTGAACTGCGCAAAGCGCGTGAACGCGGCCACGTTCTGGAAGGGCTGGCGGTTGCGCTGTCCAACGTGGACGAGATTATCGCGCTGATCAAAGCGGCGGCAACGCCGGCCATTGCCAAGCAAGAGCTGATGGCACATGCGTGGCATTCATCGCTGGTGGAAGAGATGTTGAGCCGCGTGAGCGATGCGTCGCGTCCCGAAACACTCTCTCCGGAATTCGGCATGTTGGGCAGTGGCAATCAACGTGCTTACAAGCTGTCTGACGTGCAAGCGCAAGCGATTTTGGAGCTACGTCTGCAACGTTTGACAGGTTTGGAGCAAGATAAGATTGTTGGCGAGTATCGCGAAGTGATGGAAAAAATTACTGACCTGCTCGACATTTTGGCCAAGCCAGAGCGTGTGACGCAAATCATTACTGACGAGTTAGTGGCGATTAAATCGCAATACGGCGACAAGCGCCGTAGCGAGATCATCACTCACACGCACGACATGAGTATGGAAGACTTCATTACGCCGGAAGATGTCGTCGTGACGCTGTCGCATGGTGGCTACATGAAGGCGCAAAAGCTCGACGAATACCGTGCGCAAAAACGCGGCGGACGTGGCAAGCAGGCGGCTTCAACCAAAGAAGATGACTTCGTCGATAACTTGTTTATCGCTAACACCCACGATTACATCTTGTGTTTCTCTAGCCGTGGTCGCGTTTATTGGTTGAAGGTGTATGACGTGCCACTCGGTACGCGCATCAGCCGTGGCAAGCCGATTGTGAATTTGTTGCCGCTGGAAGAGGGCGAGAAGATCAATGCGGTGTTGCCGGTGAGCGAGTT
>JAUYFR010000077.1 GCA_030690855.1 Gallionellaceae bacterium | reverse complement strand
CCCTTCATATCGGTACGTAGCGCTTCAAAAAATTCAATAAGTTGGTTTTCGTGTAACAAGTCTAGTTGTAAGTTTACGCCACTCAGGTTGAAGCTGAAATTGCCTGTATCTAAGGCAGGGCTGGGAATAAAGTCTTTTTGTGGGGCGATGGTGTATTTAAAATCCAGAACATGACGTTGCTGACGAAGTTTTTCTAAACCCTCTATCCAGTCGAGTCGAGTTTCGCCGCCAATGATTTTACTGCGCACCAAGGAGTCGTATTCCAGCGCATAGGTGGACATATTTTCTAGGTCACTTTTCGTGGCGCTGAGCTTGTTGCGTGCCTCTACGACTTGCTTTTGTGCGGCTTGTCTATCTTTGAGAGAGTTGGTGTCGTAGGCTGAGCCAATCCAAATTGCTGAGGCGCTCAATGCCAAGCTGATTAAGAAGGTTAGCAGGCTCCATTTGAGCTTGAGTAGGTCATCTTTAGAGAAGTTCATTCTGGATGTCTCCAGATTAGCTTGAGTGAGAAAGCGGAGGATTTGTTGACGGCGGATTGGAAGTCGCCATTGATGCTGCCTTGAGAGCTAATGTCTAGAGGGGGCTTTTGTGTGGTAACAACATAGCCTTTTTCGGTGAGCGCTTTTTGAAAGCGTTCGAGATAGTCGAGTGAGCTACGGTAGTCATTGCCAAAGCCAAGGAGCTCTCCATCAAAGCTGATGATTTGAGCGGGGTAAGCTGAAGGCGCCGCATCGGCGGTGCTTGTTTTCCACTCTATTTTGCTAGGGCTAATTTTTGTGTATTGGCTTAGCACGTTGGTTATCTGCACTAATACCTCTTCTGGCACCGGATAGTAGCTGTCAAATTTGCGCATCGAGGTGACGGCGGCTTTCATGTCGGCTGCGGGTATGGTGGTGATTGGGAACTGACGTTGTATGGCTTCTGTTTGTTGATTTAACTGCGCAGCTTGGCTAAGTAGAGGTGCGGTTTCAGTGGTGTAATCACTCCCTTGCCAAAATGAAATGCTACTCCACAGTGCGCCAACGAGGGCGACAACTGCGGCTAAGCCAAAGAGAATCCAGCGTAGTTGCCACAAGATGTAGTAACGCGTGTGTTCAGAAGTGGCGTAATGGCTAACGGGCGGTTTAGAGGCTAGTAGGTGCAAAAATAGTGAGGTTGAGTCAGAGTCTTTATAAGTATCTTTTGATTTAAAGCGATCACTAATGGCCTGTATATCTAGAAAGTGGTAATGCAGGTCGGAGGTGCTTTCTAGTTTTGATTCGAGTGTGGTTTTGTCATCTGCATGGCAAACGATGTAAACATCTAATATTTCGCCAGGGGGCGGCAGGCTTAAGCTCTTTAAATATTGCTGTGTGCGAGGTGTTTCTTTTACGACGACATCGCTGCAAACGTTGCTGCTGTTAAACGGGGTGAGTCGTGAAAAATGCAGGCGTTTATTGTTGAAATAAGTCTGACGCAAGCCTGCGTGATTTTCCCACGTTAAGAGCAACACATGATCAGATTCGATGTCTTTGAGTAAAGGATTGCTGATGTTCGGCAGTGAGTAAATGCCAATCAGCGGTGTGCCATTTATGAGTAATGTGTCGAGCCAAGGTGAGATGCGCTGTGGGTTAGTGAGCGCAGAAAACAACATTTCATCGTCACGACGGCCATCTTCTTGGCGATGCAGTAGCTTAGCTTGGCGAAATAATGTGTTGCGATAATATTGCTCAAATTTGCGCTCGATCAACGCACGTTTATTTGAGCCGATTAAGTGCGGTACAGATTCGTGGCGGAAGTCTTCTTCAATAACGTCGACTAAAAGTAGCGCAGGCTCTTTATGCTGCTGCAGATAGGCTGAGAAATTTTCGCGCCCGTCGGAATCGTTACTGAAATAGTGCGCATCCGATAGCTTGCCACTTTCCCAAGAGCAGGCTTGGAAGTGTTCAGCACTTAGAAAGAGTAATGTTCTTTTCGATAAGCTCATGGCGGGTTCACATTTTTACCTTGCTGATGAGGTCGTAGATTGGCGAGAGTACAGACAGCATCACCCAGCCCAATAATGCACCCAAAATAATTGTCATTGTGGGCTCAATTAATACCTGCACTTTTTTGATGGAATCTTTGACGTCGCGATCGTAAAAATAGCTGACGTTCATTAACGCGGCATCTAACTGCCCAGTAGCCTCGCCCACTTTAAGCATGCGCACCACCAGTGGCGGGAAAATGCCCGTTTTTTCGAAGCTCTGAGTTAAGTTTTTGCCAGACTCGATTTCGTGCATCACTTGTTGTAAGTTTCTTGAGATGACCTGATTGTTGGCTAGGTCCCGCGAGTTGGCAATGCAATCCAAAATACTGATGCCTGAGCCATACATCATGGCAAAGGTGTTGGCGAAACGCGCGAGAATTATTTTGCGTAAAACAGGGCCGATGGGCCAAACATGCAGTTTGAAATTGTCGACGTGATATTGCAGGTCAGGATTCATTTTGAGTGCGCCTTTGTAGATGCCAAACAGCGCAAATGGCGTTAACAAAATTGCCCACCAGTAATGCACAAAGACGTTAGACACACCGATCAATAAGCGAGTTTGAAACGGAATTTCTTGCCCCATGCCTTTGATGAAGCTAACCAATTGTGGCACGAGATAAATCATCAGGAAGAAAGTGATCGCCAGCACCACGACGCCAACAAAGGCGGGCAGCATGAGCATGCTTTTGGTTTGCGAAGCCATTTCATCTTGCCACTTAAGTGATTCAGTGAGATGGCGAAATACATCGGGCAATTTTCCGCTTTGCTCGCCAGCGTCAGTAAGGTTAACGGTGATCTTATCGAAAGCATTGGGGTGTTGCGCCATTGCCTGCGAAAGTTTTTTTCCGTTTTCGATCGATTCAACTAAGTTAGCAATGATCTCGCGAAAGGCGAGGTCTTCCATGCTGTCGCGCAGATCGGCTAAGCATTCCAGCAAAGGCACGCCAGCGCGGCTGAGTTGATCAAGGTTAAAGAAAAACGTAATCAGGTCGATGCGCTTGATTTTGCTACCACCACCAAACGATGAACTGTTGTCCTCTTCGCTTGCTTTAATGAGATCTAAGCCAGCGCGTTTTAAGCGTAACTCTAGGTCAACTAAATTAGCGGCATCTTGTAATCCCTTGGCAGTTTTGCCTTGGGCGTCGATCGCTTTGTAGGAATACATGGCCACGTCAATATTTCCTTACATGCGGTCGGTTAGGTCAACGACACGGGAGACTTCAGCAATCGAAGTTTGCCCCTGCATGATACGACGCAAGCCATCTTGTGCGAGAGGGCGGAAGCCTTTTTCTAGTGCGGTGTGTTTAAGGTCTCGCATACTGGCGCGGCGTGACACGAGGTCGTCCATATCGCTATCCATTTTTAGAATTTCCATGATGGCGCGACGGCCTTTGTAGCCTTGATGGTTGCAAACGTCGCAACCCGCCGCACGATAAATCAACGTCTCGTCATCATGGCGCATGCTGAGAATTTTTCGTTCGGTCGCATCTGGGTGGTAGCCGTATTTGCACGCAGGGCAAAGCATGCGAATCAAGCGCTGCGCAATAATGCCGATGATGTTACCCGCCATGATGTCCGGCAAAATGCCAATGTCGAGCAAACGTGGAATTGCGCCCACCGCCGAGTTGGTGTGCAGTGTGGAATAAACTTGGTGGCCGGTCATCGCGGCGCGGAACGCCATTTCGGCTGTTGGGTGATCACGAATCTCACCTACCAAAATAATGTCTGGGTCTTGCCTCATCATGGAGCGAATGCCGCTGGCGAAGTCTAATTTGGCAGCTTCGTTCACTGAGCTTTGGCGAATCAGCGGAATAGGGTATTCCACTGGGTCTTCCAACGTCATGATGTTCACTGACTCGGTGTTGACGTGATTCAGCACTGAATACAGTGTCGTTGTTTTACCGCTACCGGTTGGGCCTGTCACCAATACGATGCCTTCGGGCTTGGCGATGATGGTGCGCAGTGTGTTAAGCGCGAGATCGTCTAAGCCAATTTGGTCGATCGGCACAATGCCCTTTTGCCGATCCAAAATACGCAGGACGAGGTTTTCGCCGTGGGTAGTGGGGTGTGACGCGACACGAAAGTCAATCGGACGACCAGATAAACGTAGCGAAATACGACCGTCTTGCGGTGCGCGTGTCTCGGCGATGTTCATGCCGCTCATCACCTTCATGCGCACAACCATTGCCGGCCAAAAGCTCTTATGCAAACTGCGCACTTGGCGCAATACGCCGTCCACGCGATAGCGAATGCGCAGGAAGCTACTTTCAGGTTCGAAGTGAATGTCGGATGCGCCCTGTTGCACCGCCTCGGTGAGCAACGCGTCGATCAAACGCACCACTGGCTGACTAAATTCGTTTACACCTTGCTGGAGGTTTTGATACTCCATTTCGCCCGGTTCGATCTCGTGCAGAATGCCGTCGATCGAAAGCTCGAAACCATAGTATTGGTCAATGGCGCGCAGGATGTCGGATTCACTCGCAAGCTGAGTAATCAGGCGGTATTCATCACGCAGCAGAGCGCGCACTTGGTCGAGCGCGATGATGTTGTCTGGGTCGGCAATGGCCAGCGTTAGATTTTTACTAACCGAGTCAACTGATAGCGGTAGTAGTTGATAACGGCGCGCGATGTCTTTAGGAATGAGTGCGACGGCTGCCGAATCAATAATCACCGTTGAGAGATCAACGCTTTCTTGCCCTAGGTTTTCAGATAAAACATCGCGAATAGTGGCTTCAGATAAGAATCCTAAGCGCACTAATAGACGACCCAGTGGCTGTGGTGATTTTGTTTGCTCTTGGGCGGCAATGCGCAACTGGTCTTCGCTAATCACGCCTTTGGCAATGAGTAGCTGACCGATAGGTTGCTGGGTTTGGTGTAGAGGCGCCGCCATGATGTTCTTTTAATTCACTCCAGTTGCATCAACAGTTTTAAGCGTGTGAGCTTGTGATGCAAAGCTTGTCGGGATGAATCCCGACCTACGAAATAACTGAACCTTATTTTGCAGGTCGGGATTCATCCCGACAGTATCTAATCTAATCATGTTTAGCGATTCGCTGCATTCAGTTCGTTTAAACGTCGTTGCGCTTGGGTGTGGTCAAAGCCGGCGTTTCCAGCGGCGTCAAATTGCAAAGCCTGTTGATAATATCTCGCTGCCACTTTGCGCTGACCAAGGTGATCTAAGCTAATCGCCAAGTTATAGGCAAACAGCGCATTAGAGGGTTCGATCGCTAAGGCGTTGAAATAAGCCTGCTGTGCATCAGACCAGCGAGATTGCGTAACATATTGATTTCCTAGGGAAAATTGCAATGCGGCCGAATCTGGCTGTTGGGTAATGAGCTGCTTGAGACGGCTTTCTTTGCTTGCAGAGTCTGCCGTGCCGAACGACGCCAGTCCCGCTTGTGCCACCGGATCACGCGGGTCAAGTGCTAGCACTTGGCGGTAATAATACAGCGCACTGTCGTCTTGTCCTTGCTGTTGCGAGATAGCGGCTAGTCCTAGCAACGCATCGCGATTTTTGGGGTTGAGGGCCAGTGCTGCGCGGTAACGTTGCCATGCATTGGCGTAATCGCCGCTTTGATAAGCCTGGTAAGCGCTGGCTAAAGTTTGGTCGATTGAACTGACCTCTTGTTTACGCTCAATTTCCAGTTTCCTTCCTGCGCCGCGAGCGGTTTGGGCAGGGCGATAGAACGGTGTTTTTTTGGCTTTTGCAGGGCTTGCTAGCGGCTTGGCTGTAGGCGCTGCCTTTTCCGTAACCGGTGCGGCTTCAATCGTTTCAGCTTCTGGTGCCGTGGCTGCGGGCGCTAAAGCGACAAGAGGGGGTGCTGCGACGGGTGCTGGCGGCGAGGCCACCATTGCGACTTGCTGAGGTGGTGGCGCAACCGGTGCGGCAGCAACAGGCGGTGTGTAAAACGGCCGCTGATTGGGTGGCGTTATTTCAAGATAAACATATCCGCCGAACACCGCTGCAAAAGTACCACCGAGCATCATTGCGATAGGCACAAGGCCTAAGGGTTTGCGCTTTTTGATGATTGGCTTTGGTTTTTTTGCAGCAAATAAATTTTCACCGGCAGCGCGTGTTTGAGCGGCGCTGCTGGGTGGAGGAGTGGGTGCGCGGCTTGGTGTGCGAATTTCTTCGGTGTGCGAAATCTCGGGCTGAGCGGCGGCTTGGCGTGCGGGGGAAAGGGAAATTTCTTCCATCTGCATATCCGCTAATCCAGTTGACTTAGACTCAGCGGCCCCGGATTTTTTTAGCGCATCAAGTAACAGGCTCATGGCTTTTGCTTTTCCTGAGTTGCGGTTTGCTTCGCACCATCTTTGAAGAAGTTCGCGTTTGGCAAGCTGTCACGGAATTGGCTGTAGTCGCCATCAAGATTGCCATCTTTAATAACCACTGGACGTAAGAAGATAACGAGCTCAGATTTTACGTTAGTGTCGTTGCGATATTTGAACAGATTTCCAAAGAAGGGGATGCGACCAAAGAATGGAATTTCGTCAGCCTGATTGTTAATTTCGTCTTGCATCAGCCCTCCCATAACGGCGATTTGATTGTTTTCGATTTTTAACATTGATTCCATTTCGCGGGTTTGCGTTTGCGGAATTTTGCTGACAACTGCTGCGATGTTGCAATTAGCTACACCAGCGCCGCAGGGATAGGCTTGGATTAGGATCATTTACATAGCCTGATAGGCGCGTAATTGAAGGGCGGATATTGAGCAAGACACTGTCATTATCATTGATTTGAGGCGTAACGCTCATAGTAAAGCCAACGGGTACTGTGCTCGAGGTTGTGCTGAAGGTGGTAACGGGTTGCGCGCCGTTGGAGCCTGGTGTTGTGGTCGCGCTGATGGTGAAGTAAACATAGTTATCAACCACTCGTAACATCGCGGTTTGATTATTCATCACGCTGAGTTTTGGGCTGGA
>JAUYFR010000076.1 GCA_030690855.1 Gallionellaceae bacterium | reverse complement strand
TGTGCTTTGATTGATGTAGCGTTTACCACGCCGTTTTGCTTCAACGATGCTAAGGTTTTATTCATTTCGTCCGCGCCTTTAAGTGGTCCTAAACGCACACGATAGTAAGTGCCTTTATTCGGAATCGCGGCGGGTTGCAATGTAGCTTCCATTCCCAATAACGCCAGTTTTGCCTTCAGCTTTTCTGCATCATTTTGATTAGGGAAAGAGCCCGCTTGCACGTAATAAATTTCTAGTGTGGGCGCAGCAGGCTTGGTTTCTTTAGGGGCTGTGCGATTTTTTGGAGAAGCGCCATCAGTCAACACTTTATAAAACTCAAAGTGTTGCTTGTCATCCGTACCGGCTGCAACTGGTGCGCTCGCTGGCGCCATTTTGGCCACTGGAGGCAATGCTTTGCTTTCTACTACCGGCTTAGTTTCTTCACGTCGCTCTTTAGCTTCAAATGATTCCGGATTTTTTTTCAAGATGTACCAAGCCACACCGCCTGCGACGATTAGCCCCAACACCATTCCAACCAAGACGCCTGCGAATAAAGAGCCACCCTTACCACCCGAACCACCGCTTTTGCTTTGAGTACTGCCTCTGGCATTTCTGCTCATTACTAATCCTTCAGTTTTTTACATTTTTTCTGGGGCGCTTACACCCAACAAAGCCAAGCCATTTTTCAACACCTGCGCGACTGCCGCGATCAAGGCCAAGCGTGCCAATTTGATCTTTTCATCATCCACCAAAAAGCGCGAGGCATTATAGTAGCTGTGAAAATCGGCTGCCAATTCTTTCAAATAGAAAGCCACTAGGTGCGGCGCTAAGTCTTCTGCTGCGGTTTCGATTACCTGCGGAAAGTCGATCATGCGCTGCAACAAAGCGGTTTCATATTCACTGTCGAGCACAGAGACATCGGCAGCTAGCAAAGCGTTCCTTTCACCTGCCCATTGCAGCAAAACAGTGCTGATGCGCGCATGCGCATATTGAATGTAATACACCGGATTATCGTTGCTCTGCGATTTCGCCAAATCAATATCAAAAACCAATTGCGAATCTGGATGGCGTGCCGCTAAAAAATAGCGCGTGGCATCGCAACCCACTTCGTCGATCAAATCGCGCAAGGTGACATAGCTCCCCGCACGCTTAGAGATTTTCACCTCTTCACCATTTTTCAGCACTGTCACCATTTGGTGCAAGACGTAATCTGGCCAGCCCTGTGGAATACCCGCATCTAGTGCCTGCAAGCCAGCGCGCACACGGGTAATCGTGGAATGATGATCTGAGCCCTGCTCATTGATTACACGCTCGAAACCACGACGCCACTTGTCTAAGTGGTAGGCCACGTCCGGCACAAAATAAGTGAAACCGCCATCGCTCTTGCGCATCACGCGATCTTTGTCATCGCCAAAATCCGTAGTGCGCAACCACAGTGCAGCGTCTTGTTCATAGGTGTGACCGCTAGCGATCAGATTTTTTACTGTCTCTTCAACTTTTCCTTCGGTGTAAAGCGCGGACTCCAGCGAGAACACATCAAACTCCACTTGAAAGGCGCGCAAATCTAAGTCTTGTTCACGGCGCAAATACGCTACCGCAAAATGGCGAATGGCTTCAGCGTCGTTCACATCACCCTTGCCCACCGTGCTTTGATCGTCCGACACCACCGATTCTTTTGCCATGTAAGCACGCGCTACATCCAAAATGTAGTCGCCGCGATAGCCGGATTCCGGCCAGCTTGGGTCGTCCGGCGTCACCCCCTTGCAGCGCAACTGCACCGACAAAGTGAGGTTGTCGATCTGCGCACCCGCATCGTTGTAGTAAAACTCGCGCGTCACATTCCAACCTGCCGCATGCAGCACATTGCACAAGCAATCACCCACCGCCGCACCGCGCCCGTGGCCTACATGCAATGGCCCAGTTGGGTTGGCTGATACAAATTCCACACCGACCTTGCGGCCTTGTCCGACATGCACATGGCCGTAACCCGCACCCGCCTGCAACACGCCGCGCACAATTTCCTGCTTCGCTGCGGTAGTGATAAATACATTGATAAATCCAGCACCCGCGATCTCAACCTTTTCGATCACCTCAGATTTCGGCAGCGCCGCAATCAGCGCATTCGCAATGTCGCGCGGCGATTTGCGCAAAGGCTTCGCCAGTTGCATCGCCAAATTACAGGCGTAGTCGCCATGCGAGGCTTGTTTGGGGCGCTCGATGAGAACTGTCGCTCCGACTTGATCGGGCGCAACCGCGCTCAATGCTTGGTTAAAGAGTTCAGCTAAGTGGGATTTAAAATTTAAGAAAGCAGACATGAAACAGCACCTTTAAAGAGGCGCGGATTATAGCATTTAGGGACATGTTAGATGTTTATGAACTTGTTGCTACAGCAAAGTCTGGGGGCTTGTTTAGCGGCAACTACTAACCAAACTTGCCATTGAACCGCTCGGATTAGCTGCCTGATAAGGGACGTTCGCCAATGGCTACCAATTCCAGCAAGTTTGAAGAACATATAGGTAAGTCAGAGATACGCAAGCTTCATTGCGTCAATTTCTTTAGACACCCGATTGGTCAACGCTGCCGGAGCTAACACTTTCACCCGGGCACCATATCTCAAGATGTCCATTAGTAGCTCGGTGTCCTTGCTATACGGGATTTTGAGTTCATAACTACCATCCTCGTGAAATTTCCCCTTTTGATTTTGATGCCAGTGCTCGTTAGAAACCCATCGGGCAGCCTCTGGAGAAAATAGCAGAGTTGCCCATTGCACTTTTTTTCCCGCAAATATCCCATAGCCAGCACCCAATACTTCATCGAGTCGTTTGTCTGGAACATCCTTTGATTTTTTCTCAAGGATCTCTACACGATGAATCGCATCGACAGAAAAGCTGCGAAGGTCATTTCGGAGATGACACCACGCATCCAAGTACCAATTCCCTTGGTAGTAAATCATGCGTTGAGGGGATACTTCACGTTGAGTTGATGCATCTTTGCTGCGTGCATGATGGTCAATCCGTATCCGCTTCCGTTTTAACAGGGCGAAACCAATCGACTCGAAATGATCAAGGTGCACATGTCGGACGCCAACCATTCTGATTTTAATGCGTCGCTGAATCTCATCGGCAGGATCATTAGCTGAACCTAGTAAGGCAGTAAGACGTGACAGAAGCGGTTGAATGTGCGAGCCCAATAACCCGCCAGTATCTAGACTGGAAAGCAAGTGTTGCATTGTGAGCAAAGCATGTATTTCCTCGGCTGAGAACCAAAGCCCCGGTAACTCATAAGGCACACCCTGTGATGTATTTCTTATTTCAAACCGATAGCCGCCTAGTTCTTTGTCGAAAACGATGGGGGCATTAAAGCGGTCGCGCATTAAAGTGAGATCGCGCTTTAGGGTGGCTTTTGATATTTCCAGCTTTTCAAGCAATTCTGAAATCGTGACACAACGACGCCCCGCCAGTAGTTGGTCTATTTTATAGATACGTTCATTCATACTCATAATTTTGTCTTTACCAAAGCTCATTCGGTGAGCTTGGAGTGTGGCAGAGTGTTCCACCTGGTTCAACTAATCATTTTTGGCACTAACAATTGGCAAATCACGTTGGAGGTATTGTGGACAAAAAAATTCTGCTGGCTTGGGTAACGTAAGTATCAGCGTGGAGCGATATGACTATGACCTGCACCCTACGGTTTTACATTCGAGGATGCTATCCGCGTTGGCGGAGGGCAAAGCCTCGTATTCAATTTATCGCAAGCTCAATTTTGCGGTTTATTTGGATTTGGGTGAGTTTTTTGATGACTTGGCAATAAACCTTGGCTGGAATGCCTTGAGAACTGGCGAAGGCGAAATGTTGCTTGAAACTGATGGGCTACTGATTCAAGCGAATGGAAACCGCAAGTCAGAATATTGTTCATGCACTTTCTGTTTTTGGGCAGATAGCGTGGAAAGAGCGGAAGAAGCCAAAGCAGCAGTTCTTGCCAGAGCCAATGGGGCAAAGATAGACAAGGCAATGGTTACGATTTGCTGGGGTTTTGTTAACTCCAAGGGGGATTTGCTCAAATCCTCCATTGAGGAGTTGGTGGATGATGTTCTGTATGACGAGGCCTACCCTGAACTGGAATCGGGTATCGCCAAGTTCATATCCGATTATTTGGACTCATCGGAAACCATTCTCGTCCTTCAGGGAAAGCCCGGCACTGGCAAGACGCGCCTGATTC
>JAUYFR010000075.1 GCA_030690855.1 Gallionellaceae bacterium | reverse complement strand
TGCGCCGTCGTTTGCTTTCTTTGATGATGCCTTGGTGCGCATGGCGCTAGCGAATGCATTACACAATGCTTGTCGTGTTGCAAAATCAAAGATCAAGCTTTCGGCTTATGCGGCAGACAAAAAGTTAGTGATCGAGGTGGCGGATGATGGTCCAGGTTACCCCGAATCGGTATTAAAAACGGGTGGTGCTGAACCTTCAGCGGCGAGCGGTCGTGGGACGGGTCTAGGGCTCTATTTGGCGAGAAAGATTGCCGAATTACATCATCTGGAAAATTGTCATGGCACGGTCGAGTTAAGTAATGTTAATGGTGCTGTATTTCGCATGATGTTGCCTTGAAATTGGCCTGTGGTCGCATGGTATTATTCGCGTTACATTTAAGTTCAAAGGTGTGTAATGAAAAGCAGTGAAATCCGCCAAAAATTTCTAGATTATTTTGCTTCAAAAGGCCACAGCGTGGTCGCGTCCAGCTCTTTAGTGCCGCATGAAGATCCAACCTTGCTGTTTACTAATGCGGGAATGAATCAATTCAAAGACGTATTTCTCGGCTTCGACAAACGCCCCTATACCCGCGCTACTTCGTCGCAAAAATGCGTGCGCGCTGGCGGCAAACACAACGATCTGGAGAACGTCGGTTACACCGCGCGTCATCACACCTTCTTCGAAATGCTCGGCAATTTCAGCTTTGGCGATTATTTCAAACGCGATGCGATCAACTACGCGTGGGAACTGCTCACGGTGGTGTTCAAACTGCCCAAAGACAAGCTCACTGTCACCGTGTACGCCGAGGATGATGAGGCTTACGACATCTGGACTAAAGAAATAGGCGTACCTGCCGAGCGCGTGATTCGCATTGGCGACAACAAGGGCGCGCGTTACGCCTCCGATAATTTCTGGATGATGGGCGATACCGGCCCGTGCGGCCCTAGCACCGAGATTTTTTACGACCACGGCGAGCATATTCCCGGCGGCCCGCCCGGCAGTCCCGGTGAGGACGGCGACCGCTTTATCGAAATCTGGAATAACGTGTTTATGCAATTCAACCGCGACGAAGCTGGCGTGATGCATCCGTTGCCCAAGCCCTCCGTCGATACCGGCATGGGCTTGGAGCGTATCTCGGCGGTGTTGCAGCATGTGCATGCCAACTACGAGATTGATTTATTTCAGGCGCTCATCAAAGCGGCGGCGCGCGAGACCAATTACGCCGATCTGGATTCGCCTTCACTGAAAGTGCTCGCTGACCACATCCGCGCCTGCTCTTTCCTCATTGCGGATGGTGTCATCCCGGGTAACGAAGGTCGCGGTTATGTGCTGCGCCGTATTATTCGTCGAGCTATTCGTCATGGTTACAAACTAGGCGCGCGCACCGCGTTTTTCCACAAGATGGTGCCTGACTTGGTGGAGCAGATGGGCGTGGCTTTCCCCGAGTTGGCCGCCGCGCAAGTGCGCGTGATGGATATCCTCAAGCAGGAAGAGGAGCGCTTTTTTGCAACCTTATCAAGCGGTATGGAAATTCTGGAGTTGGCCTTGGATTTTGAACAAGTAAAACTACTTGAGCCAAACTTGAAGCTTGAGGGGCTGGTAACCCGATCGAGTAACCTTAAGTTCCACTCTTTCCTTGATAAGAATAATGTTTCGCAAAAAGCAGTAGTGCTTCTTGACCATGTTCCAACAGAAGAGACTGCTCTATCTTTTGCGAAAGCTATTGATGAATATAAGTCTGTAGAAGTTCTGGCACGGAATTGGAGTGGGCTGGTGTTGCCAGGGCATGTCGCATTTAAATTGCATGACACCTTCGGCTTCCCGCTCGACCTGACTGCTGATGTGTGCCGTGAGCATGGTGTGACAGTGGATGCGCTGGCCTTCGATAAAGCGATGGCACACCAAAAGGAACAAGCGCGCGCCGCAGGCAAATTCAAGATGGCGACCAATCTTGAATACGTCGGCCCGACCACCACCTTCCACGGTTATGACAATCTCGAATTCAAGGGCAATGTACTGGCGCTCTACAAAGAGGGTGTTTCAGTTAATGAGCTGGTTGAGGGGGATGTCGGTGTGGTGGTGTTAGACGACACTCCTTTCTATGCTGAGTCGGGCGGTCAAGTGGGTGATAGCGGTGAGCTGCGCAGTGTGCATGGTATTTTTGCTGTGGAAGATACGCAAAAAATTCAGGCCACTGTATTTGGTCATCACGGTGTAGTGACAACGGGTAAGCTGACCGTGGGTAACAATGTGCAAGCGCGAGTCGATGTGGCGGCGCGTAGTCGCACCATGCGCAACCATTCTGCGACGCACTTAATGCACAAAGCGTTGCGTGAAGTGCTAGGTAGTCATGTGCAACAAAAAGGTTCGCAAGTGGATGCCGATAAAACTCGCTTTGACTTTGTACACACGCAGCCGATGAGTGATACAGAGATTCGTAAAGTCGAGGCGATGGTGAATGCAGAAATTTTGGCTAACGCTGAGTGTCAATCGCGTGTGATGGCGATTGAAGATGCGCAAAAAACTGGCGCGATGATGCTGTTCGGCGAGAAGTACGGCGACGTAGTGCGAGCGCTAGATATTGGCTCATCTATTGAGTTGTGCGGCGGAACGCACGTCAAGCGCACCGGCGACATCGGCCTGTTTAAGATTGTGGCAGAAAGCGGTGTCGCTGCAGGTGTGCGTCGGGTTGAGGCGGTGACGGGCGAAGGTGCATTAGCGCTGATTCAACAGCAAGAGACACGCTTGTTACAAGTAGCTGAGATGGTCAAAGCGCCGCAGCATGAAGTTGCCGCACGTTTGGGGCAAATTCTCGATCATGTGAAATCACTGGAAAAAGAATTAGCCACCTTGAAGTCTAAGTTGGCATCGGTGCAGGGTGATGAGCTTATTAGTCAGGCGCAAAATATTAAGGGTCTGAATGTATTGGCCGTTAAGTTAGACGGTGCGGATGCAGCGACGTTGCGCGAAACGATGGATAAATTGAAGGACAAACTGAAATCCGCAGCGATTGTTTTGGCTTCGGTTGCGGAAGGTAAAGTGAGTTTGATCGCTGGCGTAACGGCAGATGCGACTTCTAAAGTAAAAGCGGGGGAATTAGTGAATTTCGTTGCGCAGCAAGTGGGTGGCAAGGGGGGAGGGAGACCAGACATGGCGCAAGCTGGCGGCACGCAACCCGAGAATTTGGCTTCTGCACTTGCATCGGTTCCGAATTGGGTGATGGCAAAACTATAGATTGGGGAGTCTAGTTGCTCCCGCACTTGTGTCAGTTTCTACCTCTAATAGTTCGTCATTCCGGCCTACGCCGGAATGACGAAATCTGAATTATTGGAGATGCCCTAGATGGAAGGTAAGCTGAGTTAACAACTTTATTGTGGTAGATTTTGAGTCATACATTAAAAATAAGACGAATTCGAAATTCGTGTAAGGCCGTTTAGCTAACAAATATAAGATGGCTGTTGTGCTTTATCAGGAGCAGAGTGTGGCGGAAGTGAATACACATGAAAAAACAGTCCTCTTAGTCGAGGATGATCCAAGTGCCATTGCGTTTGCGCAAGAGGCGTCGGGTTTGTGTGAGCCACCGATTCATCTTGTCGTGGTGGAGGATAGCGTCGAGGCCTTGGTGTGGTTGGCACGGAGCCAAAAAGAAAGAAATCGCATGCCTGGGCTGATTTTGCTCGATTTGAAATTACCCAAGCTCACAGGACTTGCAGTGTTGCGCAGATTACGCATGGATGCCAACACTGAAGATTTGCCTATCATTGTGTTTTCTGAATTGTGCGAACAAGCCGACGTATTGCTCAGTTATCAAATTGGTGCAAATAGCTTTGTCAGCAAGCCTTTGGATATTAGTCAATTTAAACAATTACTTACTGATATAACCGCCTATTGGCTACAGCCACGCCAGCGTAAGCTGGCGCTATAACTATAGCGTTGCCCTTAAAAGGGAAGCTTCAACGCTGAATTGGCAGTGAGCAACACCTTCCGAAAATCTTCTTGAATCCGACTTAGCGCGGCCGCATCATCTGCCTCAAAACGTAGCACAATCACTGGCGTAGTGTTCGACGCACGCATCAAGCCAAAGCCATCCGTATATTCCACACGCAAGCCATCAATGGTGATGATGTCGCGAGCGCCGTCAAATTTAGCTTCCTGTTGTAAGCGGTTAATCAGCGTGTGATTTTCGCCTTCCTTCACGTGAATATGAAGCTCAGGTGTGCTCACCGCGTCAGGTAAATCGTTAAGCGTTGCGTTGCTATCGGCGACTTGGCTTAAAATTTCCAGTAGGCGTGCGCCAGCATAAAGCCCATCATCAAAGCCGTACCAACGCTCTTTGAAAAATACATGGCCACTCATTTCGCCCGCCAGTAGCGCGCCAGTTTCTTTCATTTTTGCTTTGACTAGAGAGTGGCCTGTTTTCCAAAGAGTAGGTTTGCCACCATGTTCGCGAATCCAAGAAAATAAATTACGCGTGGATTTAACGTCGAAAATAATTTCTGCACCGGGGTTGCGCTTCAGTACGTCGGCGGCAAACAACATGAGTTGGCGATCTGGGTAAATAATTTTTCCGCCTTTGGTTACGACGCCAAGACGATCGCCGTCGCCATCAAAGGCCAGGCCTAGTTCGCTGCTATTGGTTTTCAATGCGGCAATCAAATCTTCGAGATTGTGCGGATCAGAAGGGTCGGGATGGTGATTAGGGAAATTACCATCTACGTCGCAAAACATTTCGGTAACCGTACACCCTAATTGCTGATACAAATTAGCTGCAAAGTCGCCGGCTACCCCATTGCCACAATCAACCGTGATATTTAGTGGGCGTGACAGTTTGATGTGACTAACAATGCGTGCAATATATTCTGGGGCGATGTCGTATTCGGAGTAGTTGCCCGCGCCGTGCGTTAAGTTGCCAGTCTCAATGCGAGTACGTAACGATTGGATGGTGTCGCCAGAGAGTGTTTCGCCAGCCAATACCATTTTCAAGCCGTTGTAATCGGGCGGATTATGACTGCCGGTAATCATCACGCCACAGTCAGTGTTTAATTGAAACGCCGCGTAGTAAACCATTGGTGTGGCGACTTGACCTACGTCGATAACATTGATGCCACTTTTCTGAATGCCACGGGCCAAGGCTTTGGCAAAGCCAGCGCCTGATAGCCGACCGTCGCGGCCAATCGCAATCGTATGCTGTTTGCGAGCAACGGCTTCGGAGCCAATGGCATGACCAATTTGCTCGACAATTTCATCAGTAAGCGTTTTGCCAACGATGCCGCGAATGTCATAGGCTTTAAAAATTTCTTTAGGAAGCGTGTTCATGGTTTGTTCTCCAAAAGGATAGGGATATGTTTTGCGACTACATCTGGTGTGAGTTTCATCATGCAGTCGAAATGTTGGAGCGGACACTCGCGTTTAAAACACGGGCTACAAGAGATGTCGAGCTTGATGACTTGGGCTTGGCTAGAAAGAGGCGGGGTAAATTGCGGGCTACTAGAACCGAAGATCGCCAACAATGGACGATCTAATGCTGCAGCAAGGTGCATCAACCCAGAATCGTTGCTCACCACAAGTGATGCGCAAGCGAGTAACGCAATCGCATCGCTTAAATCGGTTTCGCCACAAAGATTGCGACTTTGTGGATTGCCTAAGGCGACGATTTTTTCACTGACTTCTTTGTCTTTAGTTGAACCCACCAGCCATACTGCGTAGCCTTGAGTATGTAGTCGTTGTGCGAGTTCAGCAAAGTAAGAAACAGGCCAGCGTTTCGCTGGGCCATATTCCGCACCAGGGCAAAAAATGGCGACTGGCTTATCCAGCGTTAGATTTAATTTGTGTAATACCGCTGAGCGCTTTTCTTCAGCAATGTTTAATTGCGGATTGGGGATGGGGCGTTGAATTTCATTGTCAGCGTTTTCAGCTAAGTAGGCGAAACGCTCGACCATCAAGGGCAATTTTTGTTTATCTAGTTTTCGCGCATCGTTGAGTAAGCCGTAGCGCATCTCGCCAACGAAGCCAATACGCTGAGGAATGTTGGCAAAAAATGGCACGAGTGCGGATTTGAGTGAGTTGGGTAATACTAATGCTGTGTCATATTGCTTGGTGCGAAGTTGTTTGCCAAGCTGATAGCGAGTCCGTAATTGCAATGCGCCATGAGGGAATGGGTTAACAATCACCTCATTAATTTCCGGCATTTGCTTGAGTAGAGAAACTGTCCAGGGAGGTGCAAGTAGATCGATGCTGCAGTTAGGGAAGCGCTGCTTCAGACGCAATAACATGGGCTGCATCAACATGCAGTCTCCCACCCAGCTTGGTGCGATGACTAAAATTTTTTGCATAGAGGAAACGATGGTGTGGCTTAGTGATGGCCCTTGGGCAGCTCACCTTTGAATTTATATATTGCGCCGCAGTATGGGCAAGTTGCAGTACCTGATTTTTCTACAGGAATGGCAACACGTGGGTGCGAACTCCACAATTCTTGATTGGGCGGAGGACAAAATAGCGGCAGGGCTTCTGCAGTCACTTCGGTATAACGTACAGTGTGTTCAACTTTCATGCTTTTCCCTCAATCCCATCAATTAAAGCGAGGCCGACCTTGAGCGACCTACGCAATTAGGTTAGTTAATTAAACGTGATCAAGCCAGTCGGCATACTTTGGATTTTTTCCGCTGACAATATCAAAAAACATGGCTTGCAACTTGGTGGTAATAGGGCCGCGTGAGCCGCAGCCAATCGTGCGGTTATCGAGTTCTCGAATCGGCGTAACCTCAGCGGCAGTGCCCGTAAAGAAGGCCTCATCTGCACAATAAACCTCATCGCGGGTGATGCGCTTTTCGATCAATTCGATACCCAATTCTTTAGCCAACGTGATGATGGAATCGCGGGTAATGCCTTCCAAACATGAAGTTAAATCAGGCGTGTACAGCTTGCCTTTTTTTACGATGAAAATGTTTTCGCCGGCGCCTTCGGCCACATAGCCATCTACGTCTAAGAGCAGGGCTTCATCGTAACCGTCGTGCGCCACTTCTTGATGCGCCAAAATTGAGTTGGTATAAGTGCCCACTGATTTTGAACGGCACATATTAATGTTCACGTGATGACGAGTGAAGCTGGAGGTCTTAACGCGAATGCCTTTAGCCATCCCTTCTTCACCAAGATAGGCGCCCCAAGGCCAAGCAGCGACGGCAACGTGTGTGCTGATCTTGGTTGCAGCGATACCCATTGCTTCAGAGCCGTAAAAGACAATTGGGCGGATGTAGCAAGATTCGAGCTTATTTGCGCGCACCACTTCGCGCTGTGCTTCCATCAAGGTTTCTTTATCAAACGGCATTTTCATCTTGAAGATGTAGGCCGAATTAAAAAGACGTTCGGTATGTTCTTTCAGACGGAAAATCGCTGTCCCAGTGGTGGTTTTGTAAGCCCGTACGCCCTCAAACACACCCATGCCGTAATGCAGTGTATGGGTCAATACGTGAGTGGTGGCTTCGCGCCAAGGCACAAGCTTGCCATCGTGCCAGATAAAACCGTCGCGGTCAGACATTGACATAGTGGAGATCCCTTAATGATGATTGAGTGTTAATTTAAGGTTGCGATTCTAGCCTGTCCTTGCTTTTAAATGAAGCGAGAAGGGAGGCTCAATTTTCAGGTAATATGGTCACTGATGTCGCAAACAATGAAGTAGAGAGTTAATTAGGGGGAAGCATGGTTGAGAATACCGGTTTGCTGTCAATCGGCCAGAACTTGATGGA
>JAUYFR010000073.1 GCA_030690855.1 Gallionellaceae bacterium | reverse complement strand
CTTATTGTCATCTCACTTTTGGCTTCAGCTTATTACTTGATTTTCAAGAGTGGCGGCAAAGATTCTTTTTCTTGGGGGTCAGCTCTCTTGGTATTAGCTTATATTGTCGCCATACGTTGGAGAATTCGATTTTTTCTGGTGAAGAAGTGGCCATACTTTAAAACACATCTCTCTGCGCCTTATTTCATATCTTCTTTGTTTGTTCTTGCCTTGTGCGCGACGTTACTTGTATTTAATCCGGGTGCGGTTGCCGAAAAATTGGCAACTATCGGTTACTTCCTGTTAGTCACAGGCACTCTGGTCGAGTTTATGCAGTTCTCCAAAGGAGGGGACGGTAGCGTTACAAACAGTTAGAAAGACTATGTCTATCGCAGTCTTTACAAACATGCGGTAGATTTTCCTGCCAGAGATGTCACTTCAACCCTTTGTATAGCCTCTGTGGTCAATGTGAATATTAGCCGGCAAGAATGAGTTGTTGGGTATCTGGGGCGCTTATACCGAAAACACCCATATCTGATTGCAAAATCACCTAGATGCATCCCAATCTAGCGAATATTATTTAAAAGTTGTTGGGCACTTTGTTTCCAAGTTAGGCAAGAAATTTTATCGGATTGAGGATGACTCTCACTTTCATATAGAACACTCCATGCCTTAATGGCACTCACTAAATCGATTGGTGATAGGCCGCTAAAGTAGAAAGCATACTCACTGGCCACTTCGCGAAATACGGCTAAATCACGCACAATGATAGGTTTTTTGTGTTGCGCTGCTTCAATCAACGGCAAACCGAAACCTTCACCCTCGGAAGCCAATATCAGGCACTTACTGATCATGTAGATCTGTTCAAGGTATTCATCGCTGATCCCTTTTAACCAGAATAAGCGTTTATTCGACTCGGGATGGTGTGTCAGTTTTTCTATCAATGAATCAACCAGCCAACCGTCCTTGCCAACTATCACTAGATTTGCATCCACTCCCTGTGCCCACAGAAGCTCAAATGCGGCAAGAGCCTGCGCATATCCCTTACGTGGCTCAATCGTTCCGACCATTAAGAAACTTGGGTTGGAAGCGAGCTTTGCGAGTGTCGTTTCTGCATCACCCGGCAAGCCTTTACTAGGCATGCTATTTTCAACATCTGCACCAAGATGGAAGCTGCTAATCACCGGGGTGGATTGTCGCTGCGGCGGGTTCTCTCTGAGCCATGCTCGAACGTCCTCCGCTACAGCATCAGAAATACAGATCAATCCGGTAGACACCTGAGAAATACTGTGTAGCCATGCATCAAAAATCACGCTTGTACCTTGTGGCCACCATTCAGGATGCTGAACTAGCAGAATATCGTAAACAATGAAGTAAAGCTTGACACCCCTGCATTGCAGTTGCATGTGCAAGTCATGAACAGCCGCAGTCAAGTGTGCATTCAAGTCTAATGCCAAATAAATGTCGTCTTGGCAGAAATCGACTATCTCATCTGCAACAACACAGGGCTCATGGCCGATAAATTTGGCGATAAACTCCGCCGCATATTTATAACGGATGCCATCAAAATATATTGGGTGCACCTCGATGCCTGGCGGAGGGGCTTCAATGAACTCCCGCAATAAGCTACGCACAACCCGTTGAATTCCAGATTTTGCATCACCGTGAACAATAACGGAAATATCAAGCAACAAATGATTCGGCATGTGTCCAGAATTAAAAGCGATACAGTCGGCAACGCTGACTAAGTCGGCATCGGACGGCTCGCACGCTGTTTTGATATTAGCAATTGATCGGATGAGTTCCTCGACGCTCGAAGGATGAGCCGCATCGGGAGAGTCATGCTTACGGCTTTGCACCAGTGCATCAAGGGCGCTAATCGCACGCTTGCCACACTCATCCCAAGTGAATTTCTTTGCTTGGGCGCTACCGTGGCTGCTCAATTTTTCGCGGTACACATGGTCCGTCAGGGCTTGAGATATTTTTGCGGCGATACTTTGCGGTGAGAATGGATCAAACAGCGCATCGTCTAACCCAACAACCTCGGGCACGCTGGTCAAGTTTGAGCCGATCACTGGAGTGCCACAGGCCATGGCCTCCAGTACGGGAAGCCCAAAACCTTCGTGTTTTGATGGGAATACGAACAGGTTTGCCCAGTTATAGAACTCGACGAGTTCTTCGTCTGTTGTATAACCAGTAATCACTAGTTCATCGTCGGCTAGTCCGGCCTGTTCCGATAGCATGCGCAAATAGCGGTGTTTCTCAGTATCAATATTGCCGATGATGACAAGTTGATATTCACTGCGCAGCGCACCACTCAACAGAGCGTAAGCCGTTATCAAACCCTCAAAATTCTTTCGGCTGTCGAACCCGCCTGGCGCATATAGGACTATCTTTCGCGAAATACCATATTGTCTGCGCAGATGATGAATACGCTCAGGCATTAAATCAAGTGGCTTGAATCTTTCGTCTACCGCGGCAGATATATTAGCGACTCGATCCATGGGCAAATGTAATGCCTGCACTGCCTCTTGTTTTGAGGCTTCAGAAATGGCAAGTAACAGATCTGCATTTCTTAGGGACTGTATTTTTTGCAGGTATGCGTTGCGCTGAGTTTCATCCGCAAGATAGTCTTGCTGCTTCAAAAATGGAATCAAATCGTACAATGTAACTGCGGTGCATATGCCAGTCGTATCTGCCGATGTCACTGCATCATCCTTATAGCCTTCAAATAGACTTGAGACATGAATGACATCAGGTTTTATTTGCTGGAGAAAGTGCGCGTATATCCTTTGCGCAGCATTCGTCCGCCATGCATTCTCTGGTTTGAATTCCGCCACTGGGATTGGTGTGTTAAGGATGCGAATTCGTTCTGGCTTGATCAGTCCCTCAAACGCATGGCGGATATGCAAAATACTTTCAGGGAATGCGCCATTTAAGGCTAGCCACAATTCGTGCTTCCCCGCATTTCGGGCCATCGCCAAGGCCAGCGCTAAGGAATAGCGACCAATTCCGCGGAACCGGCTGGTGCTTTGCGCGCCTTGCAGATCAATTAGAATTCGCATTAGCCCCTCCCCTGCTACGGCTCGATATCTCTTTTTTTAGTGCGTCATAGATTTTGCGAGCACGAGGCGTGAGTTCTGATGGGGCAACTGCAACGAATGGCAAGGATGTGGCCCCCGCAGCGGATGTAACCCCAACTTTTGTCGCTTGCTGAACATGGAACTTTATCGCTGGAAATAGTTTGAATCCCAGCTTGGTAATGTAGCTCAATCGAGGTCGCCTATTACAATAAAGCAGGGCGTGCGTCAGGAGTAATGTGCTCTGTTCCTGAAGGTCTGAACGGACGACTCGAGGATGGCGCAACAGGAATTTCACCACGCGACCGACTGCCCTCATTGGCGCGGTTATTTTCCACG
>JAUYFR010000069.1 GCA_030690855.1 Gallionellaceae bacterium | reverse complement strand
GAAAGCAAATGTGAGGAGGGTTGCCTATCTGTGCCGGGAATATACGATAAAGTTGAACGCGCAGAGCGTGTTACTGTGCAGGCGATGAATATTAAAGGTGAAATTATTAAATTTGATGCGGAAGGTCTTTTAGCGGTATGTATTCAGCATGAAATGGACCACTTGCTTGGAAAAGTATTCGTTGAAAGGCTTTCTAGTCTTAAGCAGGTTCGTATTCGCAATAAGCTGAAAAAACGTCTTCGAGAAACACTTTAGTGGATTTACTTTGAAAATTATTTTTGCAGGAACTCCCGCCTTTGCAGCGCATGCCTTAAAAGCGCTACTCGATAAACAGTTTGAAATTGTTGCAGTATTGACGCAACCCGATCGCCCATCTGGTCGAGGCATGCAACTCAAACCAAGCCCTGTTAAACAACTTGCGCTTGAACAAGGCTTAGCAGTTTTACAGCCCAAAACATTGAAAGATACGGACATTCAAAATCAGCTGATTAACTTTAAGGCTGATCTGATGATTGTGGCCGCCTATGGTTTGATTTTGCCAAAAGTGGTGTTGCAAATTCCCCGTCTAGGATGCTGGAATATTCATGCGTCATTGTTGCCGCGCTGGCGAGGCGCTGCGCCAATACAACGCGCAATTTTGGCCGGCGATCAACAAACCGGCATCACCATTATGCAAATGGACGCAGGTTTAGATACCGGCGATATGCTGTTCAAAAAAGAGAGTTTAATTACAACAAGTGACACCTCAGAAACGCTACACGACAAGTTGGCGGTGTTGGGAGCGAATGCAATCCTTGAGGCGCTCACGCTACATCAAGAAAATAAAATTTTAGCGATACCGCAGGATGGTGCTTTAGCAAGCTATGCCAGCAAGCTGAGCAAAGAAGAAAGCCAGATTGATTGGTCTAAGAGCGCACAGGAAGTCGCACTTAATGTGCGTGGCTATAATCCTTTCCCCGGCGCCACCTCAGTATTAAATGGAACGCCATTAAAAATTTGGCAGGCAAGTGTTTGTGACGGCCCAGCAGGTTTGTCCGGCGAGGTGCTGCAAGGTGAAAAAAATGCATTGATCGTAGCCTGCGGAGTGGGCGCACTTTCGCTGGAGATCATCCAAAAGCCCAATGCTAAGGCTTTGCCCGCCACACAATTTCTACAGGGTTTTACTGTCAAAGCGGGTGATCGCTTCGTAACGCGCTAATGCAAACCATTCATTTACATGCAGTATCAATTATTGGCCAAGTGTTGGCAGGTAAAAATTTAAACCAAGCACTGGATGCCATATTAAAAAAACAAACAATACTTAACCCACAGGAAAGAGGCGCACTGCAAGACCTGTGTTACGGCACCCTGCGTTTTTATGGGCAACTTTCAAGCATGCTTAGCGCACTATTGCTCAAGCCCCTTAGCGATAACAATCTCCGCAACTTACTGTTGATCGCGCTTTACCAATTGCATTACAGCAAGGCTGCCAAATATGCTGTCGTTGACCACACGGTAGAAACCTCAAAACAAATCAATCGTTCAGCCGGTGGTTTGGTTAATGCAGTGCTGCGAAACTTTTTGCGCAGACAAGAAGAGCTAACACAATTGGCCGCTCGTTCTGAGGAAGGCCGCTATTCATATCCGCAGTGGTGGATAGATAAAACTAAAGCGCAATATGGTGAACGTGCTGCTGATATTTTATTTGCGGGTAATCAACATCCACCGATGACGTTACGGGTTAATAAGCACCTTGTTACACCGCAGCAATATTTAGTAGATTTAGCATCTCAAGGCATCGCTGCTCAATTAATAACACCAGAGGCCGTGTTGCTAGAGACGCCGTTGCCAGTAGAAAAAATACCCGGTTTTGCGCTAGGTAAAGTATCGGTACAAGATGCGGGGGCGCAGTATGCAGCGAATTTATTAGACATTTTTGATGGCATGCGAGTGTTAGATGTGTGTGCGGCCCCGGGCGGGAAAAGCGCCCATCTACTAGAGAGAGCAAAGATTGAGTTGACGGCCGTCGATATAGATGAGCAACGCCTTTTTCGAGTAACAGAAAATTTACAGCGGTTAAAGTTAGGGGCCACTTTGCTGTGCGGTGATGCGGCGCAACCAAACAACTGGTGGGATGGTAAGCCGTTTGAGAGAATACTTGCCGATGTGCCGTGCTCAGCATCGGGCGTGGTGCGCCGACACCCGGATATTAAATGGTTGCGCAGACCTTCGGATATTGCGGGCTTTGCCCAGCAGCAAGCTAAAATTTTAGATGCACTGTGGCCATTGTTAGCGGAAGGCGGCAAGTTGTTATATGCAACCTGCTCAATCTTCGTAGAAGAAAATCAGCAAAATATTGAACAGTTTTTATTACGGCAGAAAAACGCCAAACAGATACCCGTAGTCGCTGAGGACCTATTGGAAGGGCAGCTGCTACCAAATGAACAGCATGATGGTTTCTTTTATGCGTTGTTGCAGAAAACATCTTCGTAATTTACTCGTCAAGCTGACGCTATTGCTCAGCTTGTTGTGTTGCTCGGCTATCGTTAACGCCGAGGGAATTGCGGTTAGCAAAGCAGAAGTCCGACACGTCGATGATGGCTATGAGGTGGTGGCTGATTTTAAAATTACTTTGCCACCATCAGTTGCCGATGCGTTGATTCACGGGGTGATTCTTAATTTTGTCAGCGAGCTTTCTATTACGCGTTCGCGCTGGTATTGGCTCGATAGCGATGTTGTTCAGGCAGAGCAAGTCACCAAACTTTCTTATAACGCTTTAACTCGGCAGTATCGAATTTCGCGCGGTACGCTATTTCAAGGCTTCCCCAATTTAGAAAGTGCGTTGCGCATACTAGGGCGCCAAGTTTTACCACCTATTTCTGAATCTGTATTTCAAACTGGCACGGTGGGTTATGTCGCCAAAGTGTTAAAAAGCGAAACACGCTATACCGCCTTTGCGCAAATGCGCTTAGATGTTTCGCAACTCCCTAAGCCGTTACAAGTAACTGCACTAACTAACAGCGAATGGGATTTGGCCTCGGAAAAATA
>JAUYFR010000067.1 GCA_030690855.1 Gallionellaceae bacterium | reverse complement strand
CGTGGAACTATATTCAACTCTTTTTAAAGCAAAGAAAATTGTGCATTACCTTGATACATTGGCCCAACTGCAAGAAGCTCTGGGTGAGTTAAACGATCATGTGGTTGCGATTCGTTTGCTGGAGGAAGTGGCGCAAGGATCCCCGCCCAAAGTGGTTGCGCGTATCAGTGAAGAAATTGAACACAGACATTCGACGCGACTGAAAAAGTTGCGTAAAGCGTGGAAGCTATTTTCCAAGCAAAAAGATTTTTGGAATTAACCTAGCATTGCTTTAAGTCTGGCGAGTTTAGCTTTGCCTTCTTCTTTGCTCACCTCTGGTGAGTTTCCTGTTGCTACGGCACCCGCAAAAATTACATCTCCCTCAGGTAATTCTTTGATGAAGCGACTGGCTTCGCAGGCCGCCCATTCCTTGCCGCGCTTGCGTTTGATGCAATAACTGATGTGCAGCGAACGCTGTGCGCGGGTGATGCCGACGTACATCAGGCGGCGCTCTTCTTCGATTTGCTCGGGGAGTTCGCTACGTTCGTGTGGCAGGACACCCTCCTCCACGCCAACTAAATAGACGTGTCCAAACTCCAAGCCTTTCGCGGCATGTAGAGTTGAGAGCGATACAGCATCAACCTCTTCATTTTTTCCTTCGAGTAAATTCATTAGCGCGATGGTTTGTGTCATTGCCAATAAAGTTTTGCCATCAGCTTCTGATTTGCGATTAATCCAGCCGATAAAATCGCTGACATTTGACCATTTGCTTTCTGCTTGACGCGGTTCGTGGCTATCGAATAGCCAAGCCTCATAGTCGATTGCGCTCATTAAATCAGCTAATACAGGGGCACATTCTTCTTTGGCGGCGCGAGCTTCCATGCGATTGATGAAGTTACAGAAGGTAATCAGCTCTTCATGTTGGCGCGCAGGGAGTTGCTCTTCCATAGGGCCTTCAAAGGCCGCTTCAAACAGGCTGATGTTGCGAGTTCCGGCGTAGCTGGCGAGCTTTTCCAGCGTACTGTTGCCGATGCCGCGCTTGGGCGTGGTGACGGCGCGGATGAAAGCGGGATCGTCGTCTGGGTTGGCGATCAGACGCAAATAGGCAACGAGGTCTTTGATTTCGGCGCGTTCAAAAAATGAAGTGCCGCCGCTCACGGTGTAAGGCACATTTTGTGCGCGCAAATGTTCTTCGAAGACTCGGGACAGGTGATTGCTGCGATACAAAATAGCATAATCGGCAAAGTGCGTGCGATGTTCAAATTTGTGTGCCAGAAGGCGCAATACCACTGATTCAGCTTCGTTATCATCATCTCGCGCCGCAAAAATGCGTACTTGATCGCCCAGGCCGTGCTCACTCCATAATTTCTTTTCAAACAATTTTGTATTGTTTTTGATTACGTTATTTGCACTTTGCAAAATGCGTTGCGAGGAGCGGTAATTTTGCTCTAATTTGATGACGCGCAAATTCGGGTGGTCTTTTTGTAGATTTTGTAGGTTGGCAGTGCTCGCGCCGCGCCAAGCGTAAATGGCTTGATCGTCATCACCCACCGCAGTAAGTGCGGCTCGGTTACCGGCCAACAAAGTCATCATTTGATACTGACAATCGTTGGTGTCTTGATACTCATCTATCAATAAATAACGTAGCCGCTGTTGCCAACGAAGTAACGCTTCGGGATGCGACTTAAAGAGATCCACTGGCAGGCGAATCAAATCATCAAAATCTACTGCCTGATAGGCGCGTAGCGTTTCTTGGTAACGAGAGTAGAGCAGGGCAATACGTTGCTCAGCCTCGGTGTCGACCAAGCTATGTGCGTGCTCAGGTGAGATAAAATTGGCCTTCCAATTTGACATCATGCTTTGTGCCTGACGAATATCTTGCTTGTCTGGTGATCCTAATAATTCACTGATGATCTTGGCGGTGTCGGCAGAATCAAAAATTGAGAATTGTTTTTTATAGCCAATCAGTGAAGCCTCTTCTCGTAGGATTTGCATGCCAAGTGCGTGAAAGGTACTGATGGTCATTCCCTTGGCATTGCCGCCGCTCAGGAGCTTGCCAACGCGTTCACGCATTTCATTCGCAGCTTTATTGGTGAAGGTAATGGCCGCGATATTTCGAGCTGAATAGCCGCATTGCTCAACTAAGTAAGCGAGTTTATGTACGATGACGCGCGTCTTGCCGCTGCCCGCACCTGCAAGCACCAGCAACGGGCCGTCCAGATAGGTGATCGCTTCGCGTTGCGCTGGATTGAGTTTGCTAAGAGGCATGGTGCAGATATTGAAACAGGGGTAAGTGCTGCTCGATGTGGCGAATTATTGCTTGGTAGATTGTACCGTAGTGCGTATGCCTCGGCACAACGGTAAATGGCGGATTCCGCTAAAATGCGGTTTCATGGGTTATGAATAGTTGGTTAACCTCGATTTATAAAAATTAGCTACTTAAAAAAATGAATCTAATTCTTCAGGCAGTACACGATATCCCTTCTGCACAAATCGAACATCTGGCTAATCTCGCTAACGCTGAACGCGTCGAACATTTTTCGATTCACGCTTACCGTTTGCACGGTGCGAAAAAGCACTCGGAAATTGCTAATTATTGCTTTGAGCATCAAATTGATTTTGGATTTGTAGCGCAAGGCAAGCATTTGTCCGATTACGGTTTGGTGGTCATGGATATGGATTCAACGTTGATTAATATCGAGTGCATCGACGAAATTGCCGATATGCAGGGATTAAAGCCGCAGGTTTCTGCCATTACTGAATCAGCGATGCGCGGTGAAATTGACTTTGCTGAAAGTTTAAAACGCCGCGTCGCTCTTTTGGAGGGGATTGATGAGCAGGCCTTGCAGCGGGTTTATGATGAACGTTTGCAGCTTAACCCTGGCGCGGAAACGATGCTGGAGGGATTGAAAAAACACGGCATTAAAACATTGCTGGTATCTGGCGGATTTATGTTTTTTACAGAACGTTTAAAAGAGCAGTTAGGGCTTGATTTTGCACATTCCAATAAGCTTGAAATAGCAAATGGAAAGTTGACTGGCAAAGTGCTTGGTAATATTGTTGACGCTCAAGCTAAAGCGGACTGGCTAAATCATATTCGCCAAGAGTTAGGTTTAAGCGTAGAAAATGTGATTGCCATTGGTGATGGCGCGAACGATTTGAGAATGATGGCGCAAGCAGGCGTTAGCATCGCGTATCACGCTAAACCGATAGTGCGTGAACAAGCTAGATACTCATTCAATTTCGTTGGTCTTGATGGATTGCTTAAATTGCTGTCAGATTAATTTGAATTTTACGGATGTGTGTGGACGGCGGTTTTTTATTGGGTGAAATTCAGGAAAAGCCTAAACAGTGCCTACACGGAACAAAGCATGCAGTGAGACACTATAAAATTATCAACGCAACTTCTTGATTTTTTGGAGGTGCGACCCAGAGTCGAACTGG
>JAUYFR010000063.1 GCA_030690855.1 Gallionellaceae bacterium | reverse complement strand
GACTCTAGAAATCATCGAACTCTGTACCAACTGCTGGGCCTGCCAACCGCTGTGCCCGAGCAAGGCGATCTACGAGGCGAAGCCGCACTTCATGATCGACCCAGACAAATGCAACGAATGCGCTGGCGATTTCGAAGATTCGCAATGCGCGAGCATCTGCCCGATCGAAGGTGCGATCCTCAACGAGGACGGTGTACCGATGAATCCACCCGGCTCGCTCACCGGCATTCCTCCGCAAAAGCTGGCTGCCTAAGCAATTTAAATCATGGCGACTGTCGTTTTTTACGAGAAGCCCGGCTGCGGCAACAACACCAAACAAAAGGTGTGGTTGGCTGCATCGGGGCATACCGTATTGGCGAAAAACCTGCTCACCGAAAAATGGACGGCGGAACGGCTACTCGCATTCTTCGGTAACCTGCCAGTCGCAGAATGGTTTAACCCTGCCGCACCGCGCGTGAAATCAGGCGAGATCAACCCGACTGAATTAGATGCGCAAACAGCAATTCAATTAATGCTGATTGATCCGCTACTCATCCGTCGTCCACTCATGCAAGTAGGCGATGAGTTGCGCGTAGGCTTTGATCCCGATGCAGTGAACGCTTGGCTAGGTTTGAACAATGCCAAACCCAGTGGCGACATCGAAGCATGCCCCAAAGTGCATCAAAGCCAGCCCTGTGCCGCACCGGAAGCAACCTCATGACACCCGCACCTGATGCAGTCGAAATTGCACCCAGCACGCACTGGATAGGCGCGCTCGATCCCGCTTTACGTGATTTTGACATCATTCTAAAAACAGCGAATGGCACAACTTACAACGCCTACTGCGTGCGCGGTGATGCAGGGGTTGCGATCATTGACACGGTAAAAGAATCACACGCCGCTGAATTTTTTACACGACTGGAACAAGTCACGCGATACGACGAAATCAGCACCATCGTGTTGAATCATCTGGAGCCTGATCATAGCGGCGCGCTACCCGAATTAATGCGGCGCGCACCGCAAGCCAAACTCTACATTTCCGCCAAGGCACAGTTGATGTTGAAAGCTTTGGTCAGAAACTCAGAACTCAATTTTAATATCGTTAAGACTGGCGACACTGTCGATCTTGGCGGACGCACGCTGCGTTTTTTCAGCACGCCCTTTCTGCATTGGCCCGACACTCAATGCACCCTCGTTGAAGAGCAAAATATTTTATTCAGCGGAGACGTGTTCGGCTGCCATTTTTGCGATGCGCGTTTGTTCAACGACCGCGTTGGCGACTTCCGTTTTTCGTTTGAGTATTACTACCAGCACATCATGCGTCCGTTTCGCGAGCATGTGCTCGAAGCGTTAGAGTTACTCGAACCACTCACGCTAAAAATTATCGCCCCAGCACACGGCCCTATTTTGCGCGAAGCCCCCCGTAGCTACCTGCAACGCTACCGACAACTGGCCACACCATTGCTGCACAACGAAATCGGTGCTGACACCAAATCGTTATTGGTGTTTTACATCTCTTCCTATGGCAACACCGCACGCATGGCGCAAGCCGTAGCCGATGGCGCGGAGACCATCGCCGGAGTGCGCGTTTCTTTGTACGACCTACAAGCCGCTGGCGATTTGCCTTTTGTCGATCTGATCGAAGAGGCCGATGGTCTCGCTTTTGGCTCACCCACGATCAACGGTGATGCTGTCAAACCCGTGTGGGATTTACTGTCATCGCTGGCCGTCATCAAAGTGCGCGACAAACTCGGCGCGGCATTTGGCTCCTATGGTTGGAGCGGTGAAGCCATCAACATGATTGAAGACCGTTTGCGCGGGCTGAAATTACGTGTGCCGATCAAAGGTGTGCGCGCCAAATTGATCCCCACCGAAGAAGAACTTGAGCGCTGTTACGACCTCGGCAAACAGCTCGCACAACATCTAACTGGCAATATCGAACGTAAAACAATTTCTATGTCTGAACTACTTGCACAGGAGCAATCACATGCCTAAGGCCAATGTCACTTTCGAAAAACTGGGCGTCACCGTTACCGTCCCTGCCGGAACCCGTCTGATCGAAATCTCCGAAAAAGTCGGCGCCAGTATTACTTACGGTTGCCGCGAAGGAGAGTGCGGCACTTGCATCATGCGCATTATTTCCGGCATGGAAAATATGAGCGAGCGCTCGGTGCTGGAAGATAAGGTGCTGCAAGAAAACATGGCAGGACGCAGCGACCGCTTGGCTTGCCAAGCACAAGTATTAGGCGGTGACATCACCGTCAAAGCATGACAATTTTTTAACCACAAGAGGAGTAACAGAAATGCCTAACATCACTTTTTCCAGCCCAATGCATAAAGACAAAACTGTGTATGCGGTTGCGGGCAGTCACAAAAAAACCGTATTGGCCTTAGCCAAAGAAAATCACATCCCGATCGACTTCGGTTGTGAGAATGGCGAATGCTCGACTTGCTTAGTGAAGATCACCAATCTTTCTAACAAAGGTCCGATGGCAGGTCCGCTGACTGACCGCGAAATTTCTGTGCTCAAACAAGAAGGCAAGATCACCGCAGCACAAGTTGAAGCCATGAAAGTAAACGATGTCATCACCACCGAATGGCGCTTAGCCTGCCAGATGGTGTTGCGCGACGAAGATCTATTGATTGAATATCCAAGCAAATAGGAAACTATTATGCAGCCCCACTCCTCGCCTCAGCCGACCCCTCCGACACAGACCAGCCGTCTGTTCGGAGACTTGATGATGCACGCAAGTGGCCTACCGAACGACGAGTTGTTTGCGCAAATGATCGCTAGTCAGGCGGAAGAAGTGGGGGCATTACCCCCTGGGCTCGGATTGACTCAGACAGAATTCGGCACGCTACTGAGGCGGCATTTTCCCGATGTGCCGCTGCAAATTCAACCGACAGAAAACATCACCGACCCACGCGCACTGGAACGCGATGACGTGCTTGCCCTGCTGCTCGAACATCGCGCCTATCAAGATGGTTCCGAACAATGGATGGCAGAGATCGTCACCACTGCGTGTATGGCCAACGATCATCTATGGCAAGACCTAGGTTTATGGTCACGCGACTATCTTAGCCGCTTGATGAATGAAAACTTTCCCACCCTCGCAGCGAAAAATGTTCACAACATGAAATGGAAGAAATTTCTCTACAAGCAATTATGCGAAAAAGAGGAAATTAATATTTGCCGAGCGCCAAGCTGCGAGATTTGCACCGACTATCAGAAGTGCTTCGAGCCGGAAGAGTGAGCCCCTTTGACCGTCATTCCGGCGCAGGCCGGAATCCAGTTATAAATAATATTCTGCGAAGCAGACAAAACCATGGCATTGCCCCGCTTGTGCGGGAAATTTTTATTCATCTGGATACCGGCCTGCGCCGGTATGACGCAGCGTTTACCAGCCGGAGTTGAAATGACTACCACCGACCGTGCTACCGCCGCATATCTCGGGCTCGCCATCGGTGATGCACTAGGCTCCACCGTTGAGTTCATGACGCCACGCGAAATTGCCTTGCAATATGGCACACACAACACCTTGCGTGGCGGCGGCTGGCTACACCTCAAACCAGGTCAAGTCACCGACGACACCACCATGTCTCTGGC
>JAUYFR010000055.1 GCA_030690855.1 Gallionellaceae bacterium | reverse complement strand
CTTTGTCGCAGCGGCACGCGGCATTCCGCTGACGCTAACCATGCCCGACACCATGAGCATTGAGCGACGTAAATTACTAGTGGCATTTGGTGCCAAACTGGTTTTAACGGAAGGCTCGAAGGGAATGAGTGGCGCCATTGCCAAAGCGGAAGAAATTGCCGCTGCGCAACCAGATAAATACGTTTTACTCCAACAGTTTAACAACCCTGCGAACCCTGCGATTCACGAAGCAACCACTGGCCCCGAAATTTGGAACGATACTGACGGCAATGTAGATTTCTTAGTTGCCGGCGTTGGCACAGGCGGCACCATTACTGGCATCTCGCGCTATTTCAAAAACACTCGCCACAAGGCAATTCGCACCGTAGCCGTTGAGCCTGCCGCCAGCCCCGTATTAAGCCAAGCGCGCGCAGGATTAGCGATCAAGCCTGCTCCGCACAAAATCCAAGGGATTGGCGCTGGCTTCGTACCACAGGTATTAGATCTATCGCTGATCGACGACATTGCGCAAGTCAGCAACGATGACGCGGTGCACTATGCACGCAGATTAGCGCTGGAAGAAGGTATTCTCTCTGGCATCTCTTGTGGTGCTGCCGTTGCCGCCGCAGTCCGCATCGCGCAACAACCTGCGAACACGGGAAAAACCATCGTTGTCATTTTGCCCGACTCAGGCGAGCGCTATTTGAGTTCTATCTTGTTCGATGGCCTGTTTGATGCAACAGGTTTAGCGCTTTAATCGTTTTAGGATCGCCATGAACATCACCACTTTGTCACCCTCTTTCGTCGAACCTAAAAATCTTGCTGGCAACCTCAAAGAAAAATCTTTCGGCGTACTTAGCCCAGCAGGGCTAAGCGCGTTTATTGATGCTCCGTTAGCTGAATTAGAAGCCATCAAAAAAGATTGGGAAGATTTACCGCTCGATAATTTTTTAAAAGATGGTGGCCGCTATCGCCGTCGCCGCCACTCCAGTTTTATTGTGGCAAATCACAACGTGACACAAGTGCCACATCGCGCCCACTACCAGCCTTTGGAATACAACGCGCTACACGGCGGTATGCAGCGCTTGTTTGAGCCGATGCTGCCCGCCACGGTGCAACAACCTGTATGGTCAAAACTATTGTTAGCGATCTCTCAAGTTTGCTCTGCGGTAAAAGGCGAGCAGCCGTGGTATGTGGAGTCACACCAATTTCGTATCGACACCAACAGCGGCATTGGTCGCCCCACTCCCGAAGGTGCACACCGTGATGGCGTAGATTTTGTGGCGATCTTATTGGTCGCGCGCGAACACGTTAGCGGCGGAGAAAGTCGTATTTTTGAAGCTGAAGGGCCGCATGGTCAGCGTTTTACTTTAACTGAACCGTGGACCTTACTGCTCTTGGATGACCATCGTGTGATTCACGAATCCACCCCTATTCAACCCACCGCTGCTGGTGGCCATCGAGATACCTTAGTGCTGACCTTTAGATCTGGCGGATTTTTGACACAGGATGCGTAAGTATTGTGAGGTTTGCTAGTGCCGCTTAAGCAACCGTAGACGCGGAGTAATAATTCAGCAAAGTATTTATGTCCGCGAAAACCGATAACCACTGCCACGCACAGTTTGCACCAAGCCATCTGTGCCCGATGGCTCTAGGGCCTGTCGCAAGCGCCGAATATGAACATCGACCGTGCGCTCTTCCACAAAAACATGATCACCCCACACTTGATCGAGTAGTTGTGAACGGCTGTACACACGTTCAACGTGCGTCATAAAAAAATGTAGCAAACGAAACTCGGTTGGGCCTAAGACAATATTTTGGCCATTGGCGAAAACACGATGCGTGACGGGTGACAGCTCCAAACTTTCAACCTTCACCGTCTCCTCGCTCATTTGTGGCGCTCTACGACGCAATACAGCGCGAATGCGCGCCATGAGTTCGCGCGGCGAGAATGGCTTAGTAATGTAATCATCTGCCCCAGACTCTAGGCCCATCACTTTGTCGCGCTCATCAGTGCGCGCCGTCAACATAATGATCGGAATGTCACGTGTGCGCTGATCAGCACGTAAGCGCTTAGCTAACTCGATACCTGAAATTCCGGGCAACATCCAGTCAAGCAAAATCAGATCAGGTAGCGCTTGATTAATCAAGCCCATTGCGGCATCGGCGTCATACGCCTGCAAAGCTCGGAAGCCACACTGCGTTACGTTAAAAGCCAATAACTCTTGAATTGCGGGCTCATCTTCTACCAATAAAATATTCGGCGTCATTTAACTCTCCGTAACCTCTGTTTCAAATTGGTTGCAATGGTATGGAAGAATTATGACAACAAGATGACAGCTACGCAGAATGATTTTTGTTGCGATGCGTCGGGTGATGATTAGGAATAACCACGGGCAATAACGAACCCAACAACATGCCGAGCACACTCATTAGCAAACCGACCAATTGCGGTGGCCAAATTTCATTCGTACTAAATCGCTCCATTAATAGCCAGCTGGCCAAGCCGAAAATAATGGAAAGCCATGCACCTTGGGTATTAGCGCGCTTCCAATAAAGACCAAAGGCCAATGGAACGAAAGCCGCGACCAAGGTAATTTTGTAAGCATTCTCAACCATCTTAAAAATACTGGCTTCGGAGTGTAGTGCGAACCACAACACCATACAGCCAAAGGTCACCACAATGATGCGCATGGTGCGAAGCATTTGTTGGTCACTCATGTGCTTGAAGGCAAAATGCTTCAGGATATTTTCAGTGAACATCACGGAAGGGGCAAGCAAGGTGGCAGATGCCGTGCTCATAATTGCGGAGATAAGAGCGCCAAAGAACAATATCTGCGCCACCATCGGCGTGTGATTCAAAATTAAACTCGGCAACACCATTTGCGCATCACTCTCAATCATTGCGCCGAATACTTGTGGGTCAATCAGCGTTGCCGAGTAAGCCAAAAACATCGGTACAAACGCAAAAATAAAATACAACACGCCCCCACTGACGGAACCACGCACTGCGGTTTTTTCATCTTTAGCGGAAGTCATACGCTGAAATACATCTTGTTGCGGAATCGACCCCAACATCATCGTTAATCCAGCGCCAATAAAAGGCACCCAAACCTCATACCCGCCCTCTGGGAAAAATTTTAACTTACCTGCAACTTCTGCGTGGTACACTACATTGCTCACGCCACCGACCTCGCCACTCACCAACACCGCAATGAACAACATCCCTGCCATAATCACTGTCATTTGCACAAAATCGAGTAGCGCGACTGACCACATGCCGCCGAACATGGTGTAAGAAAGCACAATGGCTGTGCCAATAAACATGCCGGTCGATTGATCGATTACGCCACCCGTCACCATGTTAAACACCAGGCCTAAAGCAGTCACTTGCGCCGACACCCAACCTAAATAAGAGATCATGATGCAAATAGTCATAATCAATTCAATTTCACGAGTATATCGCGCACGATAGTAGTCGCCGAT
>JAUYFR010000042.1 GCA_030690855.1 Gallionellaceae bacterium | reverse complement strand
TGTGGAGTTGTGCAAACGTTATTACGAGCAAGAAGATGAGTCAGTTCTGCCACGCAATATCGCTACTTTCGATGCGTTTGAAAATGCCATGACCTTGGACATCGCAATGGGAGGCTCGACCAATACCGTGCTGCACTTACTTGCTATTGCGAGCGAAGCGGGTGTCGATTTCACCATGAAAGATATGGATCGTTTGTCGCGCCATGTACCCACTTTGTGCAAGGTTGCGCCATCGTCTGAGTACCACATGGAAGATGTGCATCGTGCGGGTGGCATCGCGGCTATTCTCGGTGAGTTGGAGCGCGCTGGTTTGCTGCATGGCAATGCCAGCACAGTACATAGCAAAACGATGAGCGAAGGCCTTAAACAGTGGGACATCGTGCAGACCTCCGACGAAAATGTGAAAAAACTTTTTCGCGCAGCGCCAGGCGGCATTCCAACCACCATCGCGTTTTCTCAGTCAATGATGTATCCCAATTTAGATGCAGATCGCGCTACTGGCTGCATTCGCGATAAGGCGCATGCGTATTCACAAGACGGTGGATTGGCGGTATTGCACGGCAACATTGCGCTCGATGGCTGCATCGTAAAAACAGCGGGTGTGGATGACAGTATCTTGAAATTTAGCGGACGTGCTCGCGTGTTTGAAAGTCAGGATGCGGCGACAGCAAGCATCCTTGCTGACCAGATAGTGGCGGGTGACGTAGTGGTGATTCGCTACGAAGGGCCAAAAGGTGGGCCGGGCATGCAAGAAATGTTGTATCCAACTTCGTATTTAAAATCGAAAGGCTTGGGTAAAGTGTGCGCCTTACTGACGGATGGACGCTTCTCTGGTGGTACGTCTGGTTTGAGTATCGGCCACGCTTCGCCAGAGGCGGCAGCGGGTGGGGCAATTGGTCTAGTGGAAGAGGGTGATCGTATCGAGATCGATATTCCGAACCGCACGATCAATCTTGCTGTTACTGAGGCAGAGTTGACACAACGCCGTGTGGCGATGGAGTTGAAAGGTAAGCTGGCCTGGAAGCCGGCGGCTGAACGTCCACGTAAAGTCTCTGCGGCATTGCGCGCCTACGCCGCGATGGTGACCTCGGCTGACAAAGGCGCGGTACGTGATGTTTCGCAGGTGGAGAAATGATGTGGCGGCGTAGGGCACTGCTACCGGGTCGCATCTCCACTGAAGTGGAGCCACTGCTCCGTCGTTCGCAGGCCAACGCCTTAATGGTGACGTCCGCTGACAAAGGTGCGGTATGCGACGTGTTGCAGGTGGAAAAATAATGCAAGCAATTCTGATCGCCAATCCTAAAGGCGGTAGCGGCAAGACAACATTGAGTACCAATGTTGCGGGCTATTTGGCGTCGACTGGAAAGCATGTCGCAATGCTTGACCTCGATCGCCAGAAGTCAGCTAACTTATGGTTGGCGCAGCGTGACAGTAGCTTACCTATTATTTGGCCGTTAGCTGAGAAAGAGAAAGCCAAACATGTTGATGTGCTGGTAATTGACTCTCCAGCGGGTCTGCATGGTAAAAATTTGGAGCATGCGGTTAAGTTGGCGCACAAAATTATCGTGCCGATTGCGCCGTCTTTATTTGACATCCAAGCCAGCCATGATTTTTTGCGCGAGCTCAGCAAGCTAAAAGTAGCGCGGAAAGGTCGTGTGCAGATTGGTGTGGTGGGAATGCGCATGGCGCCGAGAACGCGTGCGGCAGCCACTTTAGAGCAATTTCTTGAGCAACTCGATTTGCCGGTGTTGGCATATCTGCGTGAAGCACAGGGTTACGTTAACGCGGCATTTGAAGGTAAGAGCATCTTTGATTTGCCACCTCACCTTGTGGAGCAAGACTTGGAGCAGTGGGCAGGGTTGATTTCATGGCTTGAAGTTGATGATGTGTCAACTTAATCATTGATCAGGCGTTATTGGATTTAACGTTGGCAAAGCAGGTTTGCAAAGTCGATGGAGTTGTTTAGAATGCGATTAGGGACGCTGGTCCCAAATTTATTAGATGTTTACTTTTTAGGGGAAGAGAACTATGAAATCTATTTTGGTTAGCATGATCGCAGCAGCAGGCTTGATGGTTGCTGGTTCTGCAATGGCTGTTGATATGCCTGCAGTGGCAAAGAAAAATAATTGCACAGCTTGCCACGCAATTGACAAAAAAGTGGTTGGTCCATCTTGGAAAGATATTGCTGTTAAGTACAAGGGTGACGTTTCTAAGCTTGGCGACAAAATTAAAAAAGGTGGTTCAGGTGTTTGGGGTTCTATGCCAATGCCAGCTAACCCAAAAGTTAGCGATGAAGATATGAAGGAACTGTTGGCATTCATCGGCACTTTGAAGTAATTCGGATTCGTTGCTAAGAGGCCGGCGCAAGCCGGCTTTTTTACGTCCTCAAATTGACAAGCGCAAGGACGCTCCGCATAATCCGCTCGTCATTTTGCTCATTGGATTTTCACCATGCATTTCAATCAATTCCTGCGATTTTTCTTTGTATTCCTCATTGTTGCACTGTCTGCCTGTGGCAAATCTGAAACTCAAGTAGCGAAACCTCAAGGTGCTGGCGAAGTCGTGGTGAAAATAGGTGCTTCAGCTCCGCTCACGGGGCCTCAGGCGCATATCGGTAAAGATAATGAAAACGGTACGCGTATGGCGATTGAAGATGCCAATGCTAAAGGTGTGATCATCGGGGGTAAAAAAGTGCGCTTCGAGTTGCTCAGCGAAGACGACCAAACCGATCCAAAGACAGCGACCATCGTTGCGCAAAAATTGGTCGATGCCAAAGTGAACGGGGTGATCGGTCACCTCAATTCCGGTACGACCATTCCTGCTTCGCGTATTTATAGTGAAAATAGCATTCCACAAATTTCTCCTTCAGCGACCGCCGTCGCCTACACCGCGCAAGGCTTTAAAACCGCCTTTCGCGTGATGGCGAATGATGCTCAGCAAGGTAAGGTGCTGGGTGAATTTGCCGCGAAAAATCTGAATGCGAAAAAAATCGCCGTGATTGATGATCGTACCGCTTACGGCCAAGGTATTGCTGATGAGTTCGTAAAGTCAGCTGAAGCGAGTGGGGCGCAGATCGTATCGCGTCAATACACCACTGATAAAGCGATTGATTTTGCGGCGGTGTTGACCTCAATTAAAGGCAAGCAGGCTGATCTGATTTTCTTTGGCGGTATGGATCCTCAAGGTGCGCCAATGGTTAAACAGCTTCGTGCATTGGGCATGAAAGTACACTTTATGATGGGCGATGGTGGTTACACGCCGAAACTGATTGCCAATGCAGGGGCTGCTGCTGAAGGTGCTTATGCTTCACTCCCCGGCGTGCCGTTAGACAAAATGCCCAGTGGACGTGATTTTGCAACACGTTATGAAACGCAATTCAAACAACCGATTCAGCTGTATGCCCCTTATTGCTATGACGCAGTGAACGTGATGATTGCTGCGATGCAAAAAGCGGATTCGGCCGAGCCTGCTAAATATTTGCCGGAATTGGGCAAGGTGATACATGAAGGCGTAACGGCGAAAATTGCCTTTGATGAGAAGGGTGACCTTAAAGGTGGCGCGATCACTTTGTATCAAGTGCGCGAAGGTAAGTGGCAAGTGATCGAGACAATGGGTGGTGTAGCACCTTAATGCCTATTCTAAATTCATCAACTCGTCATTCCGGCGAAGGCCGGAATCTAGTCAAAAAATATTGTTTCACACCGCGAAGTCAAAAAAGCCTTATAGAAAATCGCTGGATTCCGGCCTTCGCCGGAATGACGGCACTCTCGTAATCCGTGGATATTTTTCTTCAGCAAATCATTAATGGCCTAGTGCAAGGCAGTGTGTACGCCTTAGTCGCGCTCGGCTACACCATGGTCTATGGCATTCTCGGTCTCATCAATTTTGCGCATGGCGAAGTGGTGATGGTGGGCGCGATGGTGGCGTTGGCCGTGTTGCAGGCGTTGTTGGCTGCCGCATTTTCACCCGTGCTTGCCGTACTGCTCAGTTTGATGGTCGCTGTATCTGCCTGTATGGTCTTGGGTTATGGCATCGAGCGTATTGCTTATCGCCCACTACGTAACGCGCCACGACTCGCTCCTTTAATCACTGCGATTGGCGTTTCCATCGTTTTACAAAATTTAGCGATGATGATCTGGGGGCGTGAGTACCATCCTTTTCCCATGCCATTCACTAACGAGCTACACGCTGTGGGAGGCGCAATTATTACTAGTGTGCAAATAGCGATAGTGTTTATCGCGCTACTGATGATGGTTAGTTTGATGTTATTGGTGCATCGCACACGCCTTGGTCGTGCCATGCGTGCCGTGGCAGAAAATCCCTCTGCGGCGATGTTGATGGGCGTCGATACCAATCGCGTAATCTCCGCCACTTTTATGCTCGGTTCTGCACTCGCTGCGGTAGCGGGCTTTATGGTTAGTGCCAACTACGGCATCGTGCATTACTACATGGGTTTCATGCTCGGGCTGAAAGCTTTTACAGCGGCGGTGTTGGGCGGTATTGGCAATCTGCGCGGCGCGATGTTGGGCGGTGTAGTGCTTGGTTTGATTGAGAGCTTAGGTGCGGGCTACATCGGGGATATCACGGGCGGATTTTTCGGTAGCAACTATCAGGATGTATTTGCTTTTTGTGTGTTGATTGCGGTGTTGGTGCTTAGACCGTCGGGTTTGTTAGGAGAGCGTGTTGCTGAACGTGCTTAATAAAAAATCCGTACCGCTGATGGCGGCCTTCGCTTTTGCGTTGCTAATATTTCCATTTGTCACTGACTCACTGCTGGGGCAAGGTTGGGTGCGTATCGCCGACTTTGCTTTGCTCTACATCATGCTGGCGCTGGGTTTAAATATCGTGGTGGGTTACGCTGGGTTGCTTGATTTAGGCTACATCGCGTTCTTTGCGGTGGGGGCTTATACCTACGCATTGCTTGGTTCGCCGCAGTTCGGTTTGCATTGGCCGTTGTGGGCAGTGTTGCCGCTGGGCGCGTTGTGGGCTTGTTTTTTTGGTGTATTACTGGGTGCCCCAACGTTGAGATTGCGCGGCGATTACCTCGCCATCGT
>JAUYFR010000040.1 GCA_030690855.1 Gallionellaceae bacterium | reverse complement strand
ATTTGTTGAGTGCGCAAACATTGCAAGGTGGTTTGTACAAACACTTAAATGAGCCGCAGATTTATCGTATTGACCACTACCTCGGTAAAGGTACGGTGCAAAACGTGATGGTGTTTCGTTTTGCGAATTTGTTGCTGGAGCCGTTGTGGAATCACCACTACATTGACCATGTACAAATTACCCAGTCGGAAACCTTGGGCGTGGGTGGGCGTGCCGGTTACTACGAAGGTGCGGGTGCACTGCGTGACATGATTCAGAGCCACTTGTTACAGTTGTTAGCCTTGGTGGCGATGGAGCCACCCTTGACTATCGCAGCTGAACATTTGCGTGATGAAAAAGTAAAAGTGCTGAAAGCCATTCGCCCAATCACTCAAAACTCTGTTCACGCCCATGCGTTTCGTGCGCAGTATGCCAGTGGCAATATCAACGGCGTGGCAGTGCCTGGGTATTTAGAAGAGCAGGGTGTGGCACCTGATAGCACCACCGAAACCTACGCTGCATTAAAACTCTTTATCGATAATTGGCGTTGGGCGGGCGTGCCGTTTTATTTGCGTACAGGTAAGCGCATGGCAGAGGGCAGCTCAGCAATTTGTATTCGTTTTAAAACGCCACCTCAAGATTTGTTAAAACGCACCCGTCAAGGCCCTCCGCAGCCAAACTGGATCATGCTCGGCATTCAACCGCACGATTGTATGAAGCTAGAAATGCAAGTGAAAGTGCCGGGGCTAGATTTACACACGCGCTCGATTAGTTTGGATGCAACCTATCGTAAAGAAACCGATGAGGACTTTGATGCCTATGCGGGCTTGTTGCTTGATGTAATGCAGGGAGATCCTTCATTGTTCCTGCGCATAGATGAGGTCGAGGCGGCATGGCGTGTGGTTGATCCTATTCTCAAGGTATGGGCGATGGAGCGTGACTTCATCAATACCTATCCTGCGGGTAGTTGGGGGCCTCGTGGTACCTATCGTTTGTTCGATCGTGATGATCAGTTCTGGAGGCACTCTCTTAATTTAGAAGGTGCAGATTTGCAGGCGTATTGATGAGTTATTTTTTGGCGGGTGACATTGGTGGCACTAAAACCTTATTGCAAATTTTTAAGGAGGGTAGTGTTCATGAGCCTTTGTTGCGGAAATCTTATTCGAGCGTTTCCTATGCAGGCCTTGAAGATATCGTCTCAGCCTTTTTAGTTGAGGCAAACGTTAGTGATGTTACTGCGGCCTGTTTCGCTTTGGCGGGGCCTGTTTCAGGGCGTGTAGCCTCCCTCACTAATCTTCCTTGGGTAGTGAATGCGGATGTGCTTGCTGCTCGATTCGGCATTGAGCGCATAACGCTCATCAATGATTTTGAAGCAGTAGGTTTGGGTGTGGCCGCGATGGAGGCAGCTGATTTATTGCTGCTACAGCAAGGTGTAGAGCAAGAGCAAGGTCTCCGCGTGGTGGTTGGTGCTGGTACTGGATTGGGTGTGGCTTGGCTCAATGTGCAGAATGGGAAATATATAGTGCATCCATCAGAAGGCGGGCATCTCGACTTCGCGCCAATTGATGAAACTCAATATGAGCTGTTGCGTTATTTGCAACAACGTCATCATCATGTTTCCTATGAGCGAATTGTTTCAGGCCCTGGCTTAGTGACTATTTTTGAATTTTTACGTGATACAAATCGCGCGGCACCTTCGGTTGAATTGGCGGCTGCAATGTCAAATGGAGATGCGGCGGCTGTAATTTCTTCATTTGCTAGAGAACAGCAAGAAGAAATAGCAGTCAAATCATTGAATTTATTCACTAAAATTTATGGTGCGTTTGTGGGGAATATTGCGCTAGTGGCATTGCCGCGAGGTGGTATTTACATCGCGGGTGGTATTGCAGCGAAGATTTCTTCTCAAATGCAAACGGGTTGTTTTATGCAGACCTTTTTAGATAAAGGGCGCTTTAAAGATTTATTGGCAACGCTTCCGATGTTCATTGTATTGAATCCAGAAATTGGTTTGCTGGGCGCTAGTGTTCAAGCGATGGAGTCTAAGCAAAATTATTTGTAGTGAAAGATGCAGTTTTTTAATAGTGTAAGCAATCATTTATTCAAGAGGACACACTCATGGTTATGAAATCTAAAAAAGCACTCGTTTGTCATTTAGAAAAAGCTTTTGACGCCACTTCAATCAAAACTGCGTTAGATGAGCGCTTAATCTATTCAGTTGGCAAAGAGCCTATCAATGCAACCACGCGTGACTGGTACACCACGGCAGCGTACGTGGTGCGAGATCGTTTAATTGATCGCTGGATGCAAACAATGAGCAATTATTACGAAACGCATGCGAAGCGCGTTTATTATTTATCGATGGAATTTTTGATGGGCCGTTCATTGATGAACAGCTTGCATAATTTGGAGATGGAGCAACACACCCGTGAAGCGCTACAAGAGCTGGGTATTGAATTAGAAAAGCTACGCGATGAGGAGTTTGATGCGGCGCTGGGCAATGGTGGATTGGGGCGTCTTGCGGCTTGCTTTCTTGATTCGATGGCGACCTTAGATTTGCCTGGCTATGGTTATGGCATTCGCTATGAGTACGGCATGTTTCAGCAACACATCGAAGAGGGTAGGCAGGTAGAGCACCCTGACAACTGGTTGCGTTACGGCAACCCTTGGGAGTTTGGTCGTCCTGAAGTGTTGTACCAAGTGAATTTTCACGGTCGTGTTACCGAATACAAAGATGCAAAAGGCGTGACTCGTCACCAATGGACCGAGACCGATGATGTGATGGCGATGGCGCATGACACACCGATTCCTGGTTATGGCACGCGTACAGTGAATAATATGCGTTTGTGGGCGGCAAAATCGTCTCGTGACTTTGACTTGGGTTATTTCAATCAGGGTAACTACATCAAAGCGGTTGAAGATAAAGACCGTTCTGAAAATCTCTCAAAAGTGCTTTATCCAAATGACTCAACACAAATGGGCCATGAGTTGCGTTTGAAGCAACAATACTTTTTTACCTGCGCGTCGTTGCAAGATATTTTGACGCGCTACCTGAAAGATCATGACAACTACGACGAATTGCCCAATAAAGTTGCCATTCAGCTCAACGATACGCACCCTGCAATATCTATTGCTGAGTTGATGCGTATCTTGGTGGACCTCAATCACTTGCCTTGGGAAAAAGCGTGGGATTTAACACGCCATACTTTCTCCTATACCAATCACACGTTGATGCCAGAAGCCTTGGAGACATGGCCAGTCGCTATGTTCGAAAATATTCTGCCACGTCACCTAGGCATCATCTACGAAATTAACCATCGCTTCTTAGAAGAGGTGCGTCATCGTTATCCAGGTGATAGTGACATCCTGCGTCGCATGTCGATTATTGCTGAAGGAAATAATGGTAAACGAATTCGCATGGCGCACCTTGCTATCGTTGGAAGCCATAAGGTAAATGGTGTCGCTGCGATTCATACCCGCTTAATGAAGCAGACCATCTTTGCTGACTTTGATCGTTTCTATCCAGGCAAAATTATCAATATGACTAACGGCATTACGCCTCGCCGTTGGTTAAATCAAGCTAACCCACTGCTGTCAGAGTTGATTAGCTCACGCATTGGTAAGGCGTGGATTAAAGATCTGGATCAGCTAAAACAGCTCATTCCCTTGGCTAAGGATAAGACATTTCGTAAACAGTTTGCCGACATTAAACGCGCGAATAAATTACGCTTGGTGAGTTTAATTAAGCAACGTATGGATATCGATGTAGATGTTGATTCCCTATTTGACGTGCAAATTAAACGAATCCACGAATACAAACGTCAGATGCTCAACGTGTTGCACATTGTTACTTTATATAACCGTATTCGACGCGGTGGAAGCTGTGTGCCGCGCACGGTTATTTTTGCGGGTAAATCGGCACCGGGTTATGCCCTCGCTAAGCTGATTATCAAATTAATTAATGACGTTGCAGATACGGTGAATAACGACCCGCAAGTGGCGGGTAAACTCAAAGTTGTATTTGTTCCAAATTACGATGTTTCAAATGCCGAAATCATTGCGCCAGCGGCTGATTTATCTGAACAAATTTCGACTGCGGGTACTGAGGCTTCTGGCACCGGCAATATGAAGATGTCGTTAAATGGTGCGTTGACGATTGGTACTTTGGATGGCGCTAACGTTGAAATTGGCGAAGAGGTAGGCTGGGAAAATATTTTCATCTTTGGCCTGACAACAGATGAGGTGGCCACCGTTCAATCAAATGGCTATAACCCTATGGACTATTACAACGGTAATGGCGAGCTACGTGAGGTAATCAATATGATTGGCTCTGGCTTCTTCTCTCCCAGCCAGCCAGACCGTTTCAAACCCATCATCGATAAACTGCTGAGTCATGGTGAGCAGTATCTTGTCTTGGCAGACTATGCATCTTATATTGCCAAACAAGGTGAGGTTGAAGAGGCCTACAAAAATCAAGATGTATGGATGGAAAAATCTATTTTAAACGTGGCGAAAATGGGTAAATTTTCTAGTGATCGAACTATTGCTCAATACGCTAAAGAGATATGGAAGGTAAAGTCAGTCATTGATTCAAAATAATCAACTGATCAATTATTGTTGAAACGACAGGGCTGGTCTGAAAAGATCAGCTCTGTTTTTTTAAGATGGCTTGTAAGCGTTGTTCGTGGTGCATTTTTTCAACGGTGACGACCACGATATGCGCTTCAGCTGGAGTAAGCTCGGGAAAGTGATCCTGCACCATATGAGCCATGGCAAAGCTTGAAACAGTTTTGAGGGTATCGTTTCCGGTGACAACGGGTTCCAGTAATTCACAGGCTTTAATAAAAATGCCGCGAATTTGGTGGTGGCGACGCTTTTCTTTTTCCGCTGATGAGAGCGTGTCCATAATTTTATTTCGATCTTTTAATTAGTTGCTAAACGTATTGCACAGTTGATGAATCATCGCCTCTTCGTCTGCGGGGATGGTCAAAACGGCTTTACTTCCTTTGCGTTCGATTTTAACAGAACCCGTCGCATTTGCGTTTTGATCTAACGCAAAGCCAAGAAAATTAAGGGGGGCGCAAATCTGCTCGCGAACGGTGGCAGAGTGTTCGCCAATACCTCCGGTAAAAACTAATGCATCAATACCCCCTGCTTTGGCAGCGAGGCTGCCTATTGCCGCACGTACTTGTCTGCAAAAGTAACTAACGGCAAATTTTGCGGGCTCGCTACTGCTAGCTAGCAAATCGCTCATCTCGCTACTTTCGCCATTAGACAAAGCAAGTAAACCCATTTTGTGAAAAACGAGGTTGCTTAATTGTGTGGCATCAAAACGCTTGGCGAGTTCAAGCATCACACCAGGGTCAAGGTCTCCGCTTCGCGTACCCATCGTAATGCCTCCGGCGGGAGTGTGTCCCATGGTGGTGTCAACGGATTTGAGATTGTCCATCAGACACAAGCTAGCGCCGCTACCGAGGTGGGCAACGACAACTTTGCCGTGCGCTACCTCACCCAGTAATGCAGTGAGCTGTGTCGCGACATAAGCGTAATTAAGTCCGTGAAAGCCAAAGCGACGCAGGCCAAGTTCTTGCGGAATGGGTAAACGTTTAGCTAGCTCAGGCATCGTGGTGTGAAAGGCAGTGTCGAAGCAGGCAATTTGCGGCACATCAAAACGTTGCCTACATAAAGCCAAACCCATCAAGTTGCCGGGTAAGTGCAGAGGAGCAAGATGTGTGATGTTTTCCAATCGTGAGAGCTCTGAATCATCTACTAAGCGTGCGGCATCAATAATTTCGCCGCCATGCACAAAGCGATGGCCAATGATGTCAGGCTGGCGTTCTTCTAAGTCCAACATCAGTTGATCGAAAGCAGGCGCATGCGCTCTTAGATGATCATAACGAAAATTGTGACGCGAACCATCAGCACCAAAAAAACTAGCTTTGATGGAAGAGGAGCCGCTATTGATGGTTAGGATGGAGGGCATCTAAGTATTAGAAAGAGAACAAAAGGGAAAGAGAGAAGAGTAACGTTAACTGCGTTGCCGTTACTCTTGCCCTCTCCTTTATTACTTAACTGCTTTAGTACGGCCAAGTCCAGTTATCAACGCTAGGCAAGTCGATGCCATGTTCATACGCATAATTCCGGCACTCGATTTGCATATTCATCATTTTTTCTTTGACGTGCGCACCAGCAACTTGTAGGGCAGGGTTGCGGTCGATTACGTCGATCACCAAGCTGAAGCGGTCGATTTGGTTTTGAATCGCCAACTCAAGTGGTGTGTTGATACTGCCTTTTTCTTTATAGCCGCGTACGTGCCAGTTTTTGTGGTTATTGCGACGATAAGCTAAGCGGTGAATCAACCAAGGGTAGCCGTGGAAGTTAAACATCACAGGTTTATCTTTGGTAAACAGGCTATCAAAGTCTTTATCAGACAAGCCATGTGGGTGTTCACTAGCTGGCGTCAGTTTGTATAGGTCAACCACGTTTACAAAGCGAATCTTCAAATCAGGGAAGTTTTCGCGTAACAGCACCACCGCAGCCAAGGCTTCTTTAGTCGGAATATCACCCGCGCTGGCGATCACTACATCAGGCTCGTAGCCTTGATCGTTACATGCCCAATCCCAGATGCCAATACCTTTGGTGCAGTGTTTAGTGGCGGCATCCATATCCAAGAACTGCAAGTGTTTCTGTTTGTCGCAGACGATGACGTTGATGTAATCGGTGCTCTTCAGGCAATGATCCGCAACTGACAACAGGCAATTCACATCAGGCGGCAAATAGATACGTGTTACTTCTGGGCTCTTGTTCACTACGACATCGAGGAAGCCAGGATCTTGGTGGGTGAAACCGTTGTGATCTTGGCGCCATACAGTCGAAGTGATGAGTAGGTTTAGTGAGGAAACAGGGGCGCGCCAAGGCACGTCTTTAGACATCGCTAACCATTTGGCATGTTGGTTAAACATGGAATCAATCACGTGCACGAAGGCTTCGTAAGTCGAGAAGAAGCCATGGCGACCAGTGAGCAGGTAACCTTCCAGCCAGCCTTCGAGCGTGTGCTCAGACAGCATTTCCATTACGCGACCATCGGGTGACAACTCGCCGCCTTCTGCATCTTCCGGCAGGTAATCAGCCAGCCAAGTTTTCTTGCTTACCTCGTAAACGTTATCTAGCTTATTTGAGCTATTCTCATCTGGACCAAACACACGGAAGTTGCTCATGTTGTCGCGCATGATGTCGCGTAAAAACTTACCCAATGGACGGGTGTTTTCAGCAGTGGTGGTGCCAGGTTTTTTTACTTCGATTGCATAGTCTGTGCAATCAGGCATACGCAAAGCTTTGCGTAACAAACCACCGTTAGCGTGCAGGTTTGCACTCATGCGACGCTCACCCTTAGGGGCAAGCGCTTTGAGTTCAGGGCGTAGCGTGCCTTTGTCATCAAATAGCTCTTCAGCTTTGTAACTCTTTAGCCACTCTTCTAATTTGGCGAAATGCTCAGGCGTTTTTACATCGCCGATAGGCACTTGGTGCGAGCGCCAGAAGCCTTCAACTTTTTTGCCATCCACTTCTTTAGGGCCGGTCCAGCCTTTGGGTGAACGCAACACAATCATTGGCCAACGTGGGCGTGATGGATTTCCTGTCCTGCGTGCCTCTTCTTGAATTTGCTTTATCTCGCTAATAGTTTTGTCGAGGACTGCTGCCATTTGCTGATGAACGACCATTGGGTCATCCCCTTCCACAAAATATGGTGTCCATCCGTACCCGCGGAAAAGTTGCTCGAGTTCTTCACGTTCGATACGCG
>JAUYFR010000024.1 GCA_030690855.1 Gallionellaceae bacterium | reverse complement strand
ATTATTATCGGTACAGCGGCAGTGAAAGTGCCGGGCTTTTTGCATGAAGCCTGCGATGCTTTTCCAGGCCACATCATGGTGGGGCTGGATGCCAAAGGCGGCAAAGTTGCGGTTGATGGTTGGTCAAAATTAACAGGGCACGATGTCGGTGATTTGGCGCAACGCTTTGAAGGCTACGGCGTGGAAGCAATTATTTATACCGATATTGGTCGCGACGGCATGATGAGTGGCGTGAATATTGAGGCAACGGTTGAGTTGGCGCGCCCATTGCATGTGCCGGTCATCGCGAGTGGTGGAATTACCAATCTGGACGATGTGCGCAAACTTTGTGCGGTACGCTCTGAAGGCATTACCGGCGCGATCACAGGTCGCGCGATTTACGAAGGCACTTTGAATTTCCGTGAAGCGCAGGCTTTGGCGGATGAGCTGTCACCCAAGATTAATGCTAGCTAAACGCATTATCCCCTGTTTGGATGTAACTGCTGGCCGTGTGGTCAAGGGCGTGAGCTTCGTCGAGCTGCGCGATGCAGGTGATCCAATAGAAATCGCGCGTCGTTATGATGAGCAGGGCGCGGATGAATTGACCTTCCTTGACATCACTGCCAGCTCGGATGATCGGGGTATTATTTTTCGTATCATTGAGCAAGTGGCCGAGCAGGTGTTTATTCCTTTGACAGTAGGCGGCGGCGTGCGCGAGGTGCAAGATGTGCGCAATTTGTTGAATGCTGGCGCAGACAAAGTCAGCATAAACACTTCGGCAGTGGTTAATCCACAGTTGGTGGCAGATGCAGCGGCACGTTATGGTTCGCAGTGCATTGTGGTGGCGATTGATGCCAAGCAAGTGCAACCGGGCAAGTGGGAAGTGTTCACGCACGGTGGCCGCAAAGCGACGGGCTTGGATGTCATCGAGTGGGCGAAAAAAATGCAGACCTTTGGTGCGGGAGAAATCTTGCTGACGAGCATGGATAAAGATGGTCAAAAGAGTGGTTTCGATTTGGCCCTTACTCGTGCAGTGACGGATGCGTTAGAAATTCCGGTTATTGCCAGCGGTGGTGTAGGCAATTTGCAGCATCTAGCAGATGGTGTGACGCAAGGCGGCGCAGATGCCGTGCTGGCAGCGAGTATTTTTCACTTTGGTGAATACACTGTGCTGCAGGCGAAGCAATTCATGGCGACGCAAGGCATCGAGGTGCGGTTATGACACGGTGCGCGAACGCGAAGGGTGCGGGAATAACCGCATCGCACCTCCTGATGGAGCTACTAGCCATTCCACTAAACCAGCAAGCTGGCAAGTGGCTGGCTATCCCGCAAACAGCTGGCTGCGCCAGTAACGTGTCGGAGGTGCGTTTGTGAGTGACGATTGGTTAAATAAAATTAACTGGTCGGAAGATGGTTTAGTGCCAGCTATTGCGCAAGATGCGGTGACCGGACGCGTGCTGATGGTGGCGTGGATGAATTATGAAGCGCTCAAACTAACAGCGCAAAAAAAAGAGGCTGTGTATTGGTCGCGTTCCCGCAAGAAGTTATGGCACAAGGGCGAAGAGTCGGGCCATTTTCAAAAAGTAAAAGAAATTCGTGTGGATTGCGATAGTGATGTGATTCTTCTGCAAATTGAACAACAGGGTGGCATTGCCTGTCACACTGGGCGTGAGAGTTGTTTTTTTAGTAAATTAGAAAATGGGCAATGGGTCGATGTTGATGCCGTTTTAAAGTTGCCTGACGAGATATACAAAAAATGAATCAAGATATTTTGCTACGTTTGACTGAAACGCTTGAGGCGCGCAAACAAGCTGCGCCCGACTCGTCTTATGTTGCAAAGTTGTTCAGTAAGGGTGAAGACGCTATCCTGAAAAAAGTCATTGAGGAGGCAGGCGAAGTTTTGTTGGCCTCAAAGGATAATGACAAACAGCATCTGGTGTATGAGGTGGCTGATCTATGGTTTCACACGATGGTATTGCTGGCGCACAAAGGCTCTAGCGCGGAAGATGTGCTGAAAGAGTTAGCGCGACGCGAAGGCGTTTCAGGGATTGAAGAAAAAGCGAGTCGCAAATGAGTGAGGATTGCATCTTTTGTAAGATTGCGCGCGGGGAAATTCCGAGCAAAAAAGTGTATGAAGATGAGGATGTTTTTGTATTTCACGACATCAACCCCGTTGCGCCAGTACATTTCATGTTGATTCCAAAGATACACTTGCCCTCTTTGTTAGAGGCGGAAGAGTGTCATGCGGCGGTGCTCGGTAAAATGCTGGTGTTGGCGCCGAAGCTGGCGAAAGAGCAGGGTTTGGAAAAGGGTTTCCGTACCGTGATTAATAGCGGGAAAGGTGGCGGTCAAGAAGTGTTTCATTTGCATATACACATTATCGGCGGCGGAAATATTCCGCCGATGGTTAAACGAACTTAATTAAGGAGAATGAAATGGGATCATTGAGTATTTGGCATTGGCTAATCGTATTGGTGATTGTAATGATGGTTTTTGGAACAAAAAAATTGCGCAATATGGGTAGTGATCTTGGCGGGGCGGTCAAGGGCTTTAAAGAGGGTATGAAGGGTGATGATGACGCTAAGCAATTGTCAGCAGACGGCAAAACCATTGAAGGTGAAGTGAAAGATAAGTCACACACTCACTAAGCGAATAAGTCACTATGTTTGACATTGGTTTTTCAGAAATACTTGTTATCGCTGTCGTTGCGCTGGTCGTCATTGGCCCTGAGCGCCTGCCTTCTGTGGCACGCACCTTGGGGCATCTGTGGGGGCGTGTGCAGCGTTATGTGAATGGCGTGAAGGCAGATATTTCTCGAGATATGGCGTTGGAAGAGCTGCGTCAGGTTCAGCAAGGTGTACAGGAACAAGTCGCATCTACAACGGAAGCGCTTAATTTGGTTGAGCAAGAGCTTGATCAGCACATGCAAAAAATAGATGAGGAAGTGGCTAAGCGCAACCAGAGTCCAGTTAAACATTTCAGTTCAGCAGCCATCAAGCCATCTGAGCAAAAAATTCCCGAACAACAAACTTTTCCTATTGATTGATGACAACGACTGAAAGTTTTATTGGTCATCTAATCGAATTACGCAAGCACGTACTTCACTCTGTTGTCGCGATACTGCTAGTGTTTATTTGCATTTTCCCTTGGGCCTCTGATCTTTACACGCTGCTAGCTCAGCCACTGCTATCGAAATTGCCGAAGGGCGGGCAGATGATTGCAACAGATGTGACTACGCCGTTTTTTGTGCCAATGAAAGTGGCGTTGATGGTGTCATTTTTGATTGCGTTGCCGTACATCTTGTATCAAATCTGGCGCTTTATTGCCCCAGGTTTATATGCGCACGAAAAGCGTTTGGTATTTCCCTTGGTGGCTGGCAGTATCGCGTTGTTCTTTAGTGGAATGGCGTTTGCTTATTTTGCGGTTTTCCCCGTGGTATTTGGATTTATCACCTCTAGTGCACCTGCTGGCGTTGCTGTGATGACAGATATTGATAAATACTTAAGTTTTGTGTTGACGATGTTTATGGCATTCGGCATTACTTTTCAAGTGCCGATTGTGGTGGTCGTGCTGGTTAGAATGGGCTGGGTGACAACCGAAAAATTGCGTGAAATTCGCCCCTATATCATCGTAGGTGCGTTTGTGCTTGGCGCAATTTTCACCCCGCCTGATGTGGTGTCGCAGTT
>JAUYFR010000025.1 GCA_030690855.1 Gallionellaceae bacterium | reverse complement strand
ATCCTGATAGCCCTTATGCAGCTCATCCTTGGCTAGGTCAGTGTGTTTTCTGGTGAGTAAGTTCGTATTGGTCAGCGCAATCGCTTTGTCGAGCTGGCCTAATGTCTTCAAGCGTTCAACCTCATCAACAATGGACGCTTTATTCTGACTGAGCCATTGAATGGCAAGGAGCTCTAGCACTCTTGCTTCCAGTTGCTTGCGCTTGCCGTCTTCCTGCAATTCCTTGAGCGCTTTGACTTCAGCGGCCTGTGCGTCGAACACCTTTAGACATGCACCATCAATGATAGCCCAATCAATAGCCGGAATCTCTTCCAGCTTAGTTGCGGTCAACGCTGCCACACTCCGCGCACCAAGAGTGGAAAACAGTGCGTCGGCATCATCTTCATCAAGTTTCAACACACCTGCCTGCAGTCTCCAATCCTTCGCCTGCGGAAGCGCGGGCACCTTATTGATCAGTTCACCGTAAAGATTCTCCGCTGCTTTACCCGCCTCCTCCAATCCACTGACCACAAACGATTCGAAGTGGCCCAGACGAGCTTTTCCATCGTCATCAAGTGCCTGCTGACAAAGAACACAACGAGCATCCACATCGACGTTGGGGAATGCATGACTGGGATAGGCATAGGCTTGAGAGAACTTTTTGGCTTGCTCCCAGAGCGCCATCCAGGTTTTCTGACCGACCCCCTCCAGCGGCGCAGTCGCAAAGACCCTCTCCGCCGCTTCGCTTGCTGCATTGCGCTTGGCTACAGCATCCCCGCGCGCGGCGAGAAGCGTGCTCAGTTTGCATCGGAGAGCTCCTCTTGCAACGTACTCAACGTCGTGCGGATTTGTGCGAAGGCTACCTGCTCCCGACCGATAGCTTCCAGCCTTCCTGTGATGTCCTTCTGTGCAAGCGCACCTTCCGCTGCAATCCGCTCTTCATCATGCGCCGTGGAGTATTCACAGGCCTTGTCGATGTCAACTTGGCTCGTGGTGGGGAGTAACGATTGCAGCCATTTCGCACTGAGCGTCTGCGCAAAGACGATAGGGAACTGAGGCAAGGCCTTAACGAGCGCCATTTTCTGGGCGGACAGATGCTCCGCCACCTTACCGCACGTTCCGATAAGGGCAGAGACGAAACGCATTCGGCTCGGCTCATATCGCGCCTCGTTTTGGGAAAAAACATAGTTTGAGGCAGTCTTGGAATCGAACACATGCACATTACGCAGCGGTAGTAGCGGACCTTCTTTCAGCGTCCAGTCCAAGTCGGACGCGGCATTATCGACCGTTACCGATATTCTAGCTTCGCAGGCAGGGTTTGCCTTGTCGAACACGTTGGGATGAATATCCTCCCTCGCTCGGCTGCCACAGGCTTGCTTCAGAACGCGAGAAAATCCTGTTTTGCCCGAACCATTTGCACCATAGACAACGGTGAGGTTGCCAATCCCGAAGCTAAGCGAGGCGCAATCCTTGATCTTGTTTACGCCGCGAACTTCGCTCAAGCCTCTAATGTGCAGCGCAGGCCGCACCGCCGCTTGAACTATCGAGCCAGGTACAACTGCTGCGAAAGCGTGAGTTCCCATGCCGCTGGCCTCACTCAAGCAGAGATTGCTTAGTTCGGTAATCGCTACTTCCGTAAGAGGTGCTTTACTCTCAATAAGCTGATGAGCGGCTGTTTGCAGCCACTTGTGCCGATCACCTAGCCACGCTTCGAAGTCATCCGAATTACTTGGCGCTTTTCCTTTGTTAGGTATTGATTGATCAATCATCGCCACTCCATAACTATTTAAAGATCTTTTCTCACGATGCTTTTGTAAGAATGAGCGGCTTGCAATTCAGCTGAAAGGCATTTTCATTCGCCGCTTTTACCCTTTATTACGAACAGCTATCAATACCCCACCATTAAATCCAGCCTAAAAATCTGATCCGGCGCGTTCTTACCATTCGCATCTTGCCGAATCGTCATAAACCGTCCGCTGTCCTCGCGCATCAGCATCACGGGGCGTTTATAGAGTTGGTGACTTGCCAGCACTTTGTCCAGCGTGTCGCCGCTATTCAGCAAATGATCGCCCTTGGTTTCCACCAGCAACAACCCATCGCCTAATGACCGACCGTTCACCTTCACCACAAAATCAGGAAAATATTGCGCACCGTTCGGCAAGATCAATCCAATTGACCACGGCTTGCGCGGCTCGTTGCGATGCCACCACTCCACCGTCCCAGACAAATCGCTATCCAGTATTTCGGCAAAAGCCATTTCATCGCGATTCAAATCGGGCGGCATCACACCGTAAACATTCAGGCGCGAAGTGCGCGCACCCGATGGCAATTCGATGCTGTCAGGCAATGGTGAGGTGTCCATCAACTCGGCATATTGCGCCGCACATTCTCGCGCTGCCTGTCGTATCAGACTGGGGAAGGCCACCAAAATTAAATCGAGAACCAACTCAAGATCGCGCTCGTCGGACTCAAACCCGCGTGCTTCATATTCCGATTGCAACCGTTTAATCAAGACGGCGTGCAAGTCACGCGGATCGAGATAATCCGGCTCAAACAAAACGCGCTGCGCACGACGGGCAATCTCGGCTTCGGATATGCGCGCCTGATACTTTGAGTCGATCACCGTGCGAGTAAATATCTCCTCCTCGCGTCGGATCACTGTTGTTTTAGCGCGCCGTCCTTCGCTCAGCTCTTTATCGCCAATCGCAACCTTGCCGCCGATACATGCCAGCAGCGCATCGGTTCCCAATGGCATTCGTTCGGTCTTAAATTTGAGTCCGGAAATTTTCAGCTTGAAATGTGACGCACCTGATAGCGTTGCCGCCACTCGTCGCATTTGCTCCGTCTGTGCTTCCGGCATCGCCAACACAAAACCGTCCAGTATGTTTTGCATTCCTCCTGAAAGCGCACCCGTCACCACATAAGTTGGCTGCACATTTGAATCCTGAGCTGTATGTGGAATGGCGGACGCTTGTGGTACAACTGGCAGCATCGTGCTTTGCCCGTTCTGCACAATCTGCACCTGATTCTGTCCGGCGATATTCACCACCATCGTATAGGGGCTGATTTCGGAAAGCCCTGTGCGAATCGCATTGATCTTGCCCGCTGCGCCAGTCAGACCAGTTTGATTTTCTGCATCGGCCAAAAATACATAGCCGTTGCGCAACAACTCAGGAACATCGCGCCCTTGTAAAAGGCGATGCACACGCAGAATGCGCCCCACTACTTGAATGCCGAAGTCGGTATCTTTTGCTCCGCGCATAGAAACCAAGGTGAATGCTCGCGGTGCATCAAACCCAAGTGCCACCGCCATCTTGAAGATCAACACCTCTTTCGTTTCGTCCAATGCAACCGCTAGCAAATCGTCCGATGGTTCTTTCGCTGTGTAGGACGCAATCGCTTCTTCGCGAAAACCCAGCAGCTTCAAATTTTCGCGCGCCCGTGCCACGTCGTCGTCGCGCTCAGAGGTCGCCACCTGCACCAGCATCAACGGCGTCAGATTGATGCCGACAGCTTTCAACTCCTGCTTGATGCGCTCATGCACCGCCTTCGCATCGGCCAGTGCCGCCATCTGGAAATCCACCAATGCCTTCTG
>JAUYFR010000009.1 GCA_030690855.1 Gallionellaceae bacterium | reverse complement strand
CTGAAGATGAAGCAAAAGAATGGCCTACCGCGTTACGTTTAGCTGCACTACGTTTCTGGATTTCGCGCTTATTTGATTTGCACCTGCCCCGCGATGGCGAAATGGTCAACCCGCATAATCCAGATCAATTCAAACGCATTTTGCAAAACCACATTATTGGCGCCAACGCCACTTGGCTATAAATATGAACGCGAGAAAACTTTTAGCAAGTGATGGCTGGCTATGGATTAAGCAGGGCAATTATCTGTTCAAAAAAAGCCCTGTTTTATTGGTGACGCTGCTCTTAATCACCATCGCCGCGTTACTCGTAACGAGCAGAATTCCACTTGCTGGCGATGTGTTAATTGGCTTTCTATTTCCTATTTTTTTTGTAGGACTCATGCGTGGCTGCCAAGCCTTAGAAAATGACGAAGAGCTTGAAATTGCTCACCTGTTTTGGGGTTTTCAACGCGCACCTTTTTTGATCACTCTCGGTGCCATCAACATCATTGCCGAGTCAATCATCATCGTCATCATGACCAACACTGGCGGCAAAGAGCTGATAGATATTCTCACCAGCGAGACGCCCGAAAACAATCCCGCCGTCATCCTTGCAGCAGTTCAGAGCGCAGGCATTTCACTCCCTTTAGGAATTGGACTGTTTTCAATGCTACTCATGGCAATGCAGTTCGCCCCCATGCTAGTTGCTTTCAACAATGCGACCCCGCTTGCCGCGCTCAAAGCTAGCTTACGCGCCTGCTTACGCAACATGGCCGCGCTCTCAGTTTATGGCGTCATCATGCTGCTTTTTGCGTTCGCCGCAACACTCGCCATGATGCTGGGCTGGATCATTTTGTTTCCCATTATGATCACCTCAATTTATGCGGCTTATCGCAGACTTTTTCCTACCGCAGCAGAAATGGCACGCATGGCAAGCTCATACAATGCCGCTCAACCCAATTCAAATGCGAGCAATGATGGGCTCTGAAATAACTGACCTCGAAGTCAAACAGGCACAGATTCCACACAATCTGTTTATCACGGGTTTGTTTATGTTTGATTTGTTGATGACGCCTGCGGTGATCGTACTCAAGCTCGGCATGGCGGGCATACTCATCCCGCTTTTTTGCTCACTGACACTTATCGCCTACATCTATCTGCGCAGCAAAAAAGTGAGCTCACCTTTTATTGATGCGCATTGGCAACTTACGTTTAAACACGCACGCTGGTTGATGATCGGCTATACCGTCTCAGCCAGTTTGATTTTCATCGCGTGGCTGATCAGCCTCAACATACAAAATGTACACACCGGCAATATCATGTGGACTGCACTGACCCGCATTGCCCTGCTGCCCACACTGATTATTGTGATGGTGACAGCGGTGATGGAGGCCAGCGCAATCAGCTCGGCCTCTAAACGTGAGGCCAGCAAGAATTAAACCTCCACCCCTCAAGCAGCGGGGTATTGGATGGTTGGATTTTGTAGGTCAGGACTCATCCCGATGAGGTTCGTGAACTGCAGCAAAAGCGTCGGGATAAATCCCGACCCACGAAAAACACGACACCCCAAGGGCTTGGGAATTGACCCTGAGAGCTTAAACCGGCTGAAATTCTTCAAACGCGCGCAACACCTCTGCAGCGTACATCAAAGACGGGCCGCCGCCCATATAAACTGCCACTGCCAGCATCTCGTTAATTTGCTCACGTGTTGCGCCCATTTTTACCAATGCGCGCACGTGATAGCCGATGCAACCGTCACAACGCGTCGATACTGCAATCGCAGTCGCAATTAACTCTTTATTCAGCGCAGATAACACGCCTTCGGACATTGCCGCTTTTGCCATTGCATCAAAGCCCGCCATCGGTGCTGCAACTTCTTTACGAAACGGCAACAGTGCTTTACTGATGTCTTGGGTGATCGTTTTAAATGACTTGCTCATAATGTAACTCCTTGATTAAATTGACTATTAAATAGATTCCAGTTTTGCATATTCTAGCGCCAGCCATTTGCTACCCGCGCGTTTAAAATTAACCTGAACTCGGCCTTGCGTACCCGCCCCCTCCGTATCAGTCACCACGCCCTCACCAAATTTTTGGTGAAATACGCGCTGGCCAATCCGCCACATCGCACTTGGCGTGGGTGGCGTTGCAGTTGCCGCGAAGGCCGCTTCGTAGCTTTGCGCCTCATAAGGGCTAGCAACAAATTTTTTCTCTGAACCAAAACGTGGCGAAATCCAATGCAATAACTCATCCGGCAGTTCGCGTAAGAAACTCGACATCAAGCTGTAGCTCACTTGCCCGTGCAGCATGCGACTTTGCGCAAAGCTTAAATACAAACGCCGACGCGCGCGCGTAATTGCCACATACATCAAACGCCGTTCTTCATCCAAACCACCGTCGTTTTTACTGTTCTGGTGTGGGAACAAACCTTCTTCTAAACCGCTGATAAACACAGCATGAAATTCCAAGCCCTTGGAAGCATGAACCGTCATCAAATGCATCGCATCGGCATCTTCACCCGCTTGATGCTCACCCGCCTCCAATGCTGCATGAGTCAGAAATGACGTGAGGCTGTCGTCTTCATTTTCGTGCACGAATAATGTTGCCGCATTCATTAACTCATTTAAGTTTTCGAGCCGCTCTTCGGCTTCGCGTTTTTTCGCGCCCGTTTCATTTTGATAATGAGACACCAACGTACTATGCGCCAAAATATGATCGACGATTTCTGGCAGCGGCAATTCGCGCGTTGCTTGCGTCATCGCCATAATCATTTGAGCGAAGGCAGCCACTTTGCCGCTGGACTGACACACCACTTGCCACAGCGTGACATTCTGCGCACGCGCCGCCTCTTGCAACTGTTCAATACTGCGCGCACCAATGCCGCGTGTCGGGAAATTAATCACGCGCAACAGCGCATTATCGTCATCAGGATTGTTGATCAGCCGCAAATAAGCGAGCGCATGTTTAATTTCTTGGCGCTCAAAAAAACGCAAGCCGCCATACACTCGATACGAAACGCCAGCCGACACCAGCGCATGTTCCAACACGCGAGACTGCGCATTGGAGCGATACAAAATCGCCATGTCGGTGAAGGCCACGCCTTCGCGATTTAACTGTCGCGCTTCTTCCACAATGAACTTTGCTTCTTCGGCGTCGGTCGGCGCTTCGTACACGCGCAGCTGCTCGCCTTTATTTTCAGAGGTCCACAAATTCTTGCCGAGGCGATTGCTGTTGTTTTGAATTAACGCATTGGCTGCCTCAAGAATATTGCCGTGCGAGCGATAGTTTTGCTCTAGCTTGATCACATTCTCGACGTGGAAGTCACGCAGCAACTCTTGCATGTTGCCCACGTTCGCCCCGCGAAACGCATAGATAGATTGGTCGTCATCTCCCACGGCGAATAAGGCATTACTTTTCCCTGCCAGCAGTTTTAACCAGCGATACTGTAAAGGATTGGTATCTTGAAACTCATCCACCAAAATGTGCTTAAAGCGTTCTTGGTAATGCTCACGTAATTGAGTGTTGCGTGACAACAATTCATAGCAGCGCAAGAGTAGCTCCGAAAAATCCACCACCCCTTCGCGCTGACACTGCGCATCGTATTCAGCAAATACTTCCACCTTTTTTCGCGTGTAAGGATCGTAAGCTTCGACTTCATGCGCGCGCAACCCCTGCTCTTTGCTGCCGCTGATAAAGTTTTGCAATTCACGCGGCGGGAATTTTTCATCATCCACATTCATCGCTTTCATCAAGCGCTTAATCATCGATAACTGATCAGCGCTATCGAGAATTTGAAAGGTCTGCGGCAAATTCGCTTCACGGTGATG
>JAUYFR010000023.1 GCA_030690855.1 Gallionellaceae bacterium | reverse complement strand
ATTTTTTCATGGTTTTTTTTAGCGCGCCTTGATGCTTATCTACAAGTGCAAGCGCAACTTGCACAGGTCGCTAATGTCCCCGGTGCCACGCTATCCGTGACCTCGCCACTATTTGGCACACTTGCCTTAATTTTAATGGTGTTGATCCCACTTTTCACCATGCGCTTGCTGGCCGAAGAGAAACGCAATCAAACGCTCGCCCTGTTACTTGCCGCGCCAATCTCTAGTAGCCAAATCGTTTTCGGGAAATTTCTTAGCCTCGTTTTTTTTATGGCACTAATCATCATGAGTTGCACTGCCATGCTCGCCATCTTGGGCCTGGGTACGCAACTTGATTACGGCTTACTCATTGCTAACGAGATCGGTCTCATTTTACTTACCGCGAGTTATGCCTCACTTGGCCTATACCTTTCCGCACTTACGCAACAACCCATCGTGGCCGCAATGAGTGCGACCGCTTTCTCATTTGGACTGTGGTTGATTGATATTGGTGGCGCTGATAGCGGCAGTAGCTTGCGCGCACTTTCACCCACCGCTCACGCGCAAAGTCTCAATGCCGGTTTAATTGTGAGTAGCGATCTACTTTATTTCGTCTTATTCATCACCACGTTTTTGCTGATGACCATCCGTCGCGTCAACAACAATCGGGTTTACGCATAATGAAATTACTGCGCCAACCGCCGCTACTGTTGAAAAATATTATCTTCACTCTACTGCTACTGGCCGTAGCCATCGCACTTTATCAACTGGCTGCACGTTACCCAACACAATGGGATGTAACGCAGGCCAAGTTAAATAGCTTAGGAGAAAACAGTATTGAGGTCCTCAAGCGCCTGCCTGGGGAAGTCACCATCACCGTGTACATCACCGAACAAGACGTAAAGCAAAGCGACATGCGCCGATTAATTCGCGAATTTATCGCCATCTATCAGCGTTACAAATCGGACATCACGCTGACCTTTGTTGATCCCGTCAAAGAACCCGAAGCGATGCGCAAAGCGTCCATTCAAAACAATGGCGAAATGGTAGTTGAGTACAGCGGCCGCAATGTTCACCTTTCATCCCTTAATGAGCAAACACTTTCCAGCGCCCTGCTCGGCTTGGCTCATTCAAAAGATGAATTGCTGATGTATTTAGATGGGCACGGCGAACGCAAATTAAATGGCGTTGCTAATCATGACTTAGGCGAATTCGGCAAAAAATTGTTGCAAAATGGATTTCGCATTAGTAGCCTCAACCTCATTATTGCCCCTGACGTACCGAGCAATGCAGGTCTGCTGGTTCTAACTCATCCGCAGGGACAACTCTTAAGCGGAGAGGTCGATAAAATTTTGCGCCACCTCGACAACGGTGGTAATTTACTCTGGCTAATTGATGCCGAGCCTTTGCGTGGCCTAGAACCCGTTGCAGAAAAGCTCGGATTATTGCTCACACCCGGCATCATCATTGACCCTGCCGCACAAGATATGAACGCGCCTGCGAATTGGACCTTAAGCGCTAGCTATCCCATTCACCCCGTCACCAATAACTTCAACCTGATCTCCGTATTTCCCTACGCTCGTTCGCTTGCCAGAGAAGAAAGTAGCGTTTGGCAACGCCATGTCATTGTGGAAGCCGCGCCACGTGGCTGGGTGAGCCGCACTCCATTAAAACTGGGCAGCAAACCACGCTTTGATAAAAATCACGACATCCCTGGCCCCTTCAGCTTAGCTATTGCATTGCAACGCACGGTGAATGACAAAGAGCAACGCATTGTTGTAGTGGGTGGTGCTTCTTTCCTTGCCAATGCTTACTCTGGCAATGGTGGCAACATGGACCTCGGCATCAACATGGTGAACTGGCTCACCAATGAAGAGGCGCTCATCGTGACGCAACCACGCGCCAACAAAGACGACATGATTACTTTCAGCTCCCGCGCGCTTACCATCATCAGCGTAGGCCTAGTCATCGCCCTGCCATTGCTGCTACTGACGATAGCTGGAATTATTTGGTGGCGGCGACGAAATTAACCGCTAGCAAACATCTTCCAATACTTACGACGCCTTAGGTTTCTTCTGCCGCCATCTTGATCGCGCCGCACGGACACTCTGCTTCGCAGATGCCACAGCCCTTGCAGTAATCATATTTAAACTCAAAGCGTTTACCCGGGCCGAGTTTGAGTACCGCATTGTCCGGGCACACACCGTAGCAGTTGTCGCACTCAAAGCAATTGCCGCAAGATAAACAACGACGCGCTTCAAACAGTGCATTGCTTTCGTTCAGCCCACCTTGCACCTCATCAAAACTACTCATGCGGCGCGCGATGTCGAGCTGTGGGCGCATGGTTTTGTCAGCGTCGGAGTAGTACCACGTGTTGAGGTTTTTAAACTCGGCCAGTTCGTGTTTAGCTGTGGGTTGATAGGTTGCACCACCTAACCATGCGTCGATATGGCGGGCTGCTTTTTTGCCGTGCCCAACAGCTACCGTCACTGTGCGCTCGGAGGGAACCATGTCGCCGCCGGCAAAAATGCCTGCATGACCGGTCATCATGTTACTACCCACTTGCACCGTGCCATCTTTGATTTCTAAATCAGGCACGCCTTCAAGTAGTGAGAGATCAACGTCCTGCCCTAGCGCGAGCACCACGGAGTCCGCCGCGAGTGATTCAAATTCGCCGGTGGGTTGTGGATAGCCTTTTTCATCCAGCGCCATTTTTTCCACGGTGATCTCGCCTTCGCCCGCTTGCTTGATGGTGGAGAGCCACTTGATCATCACGCCTTCTTGCAGCGCCTCTTCTACTTCAAAATCACTGGCGGGCATTTTGTCGCGGGTGCGGCGATAGACGATGATAGCCTCGGTTGCCCCTAGTCGTTTCGCGGTGCGCGCCACGTCAATCGCGGTGTTGCCGCCACCATAAACAACCACGCGGCGACCTAGCATCGGCTTGTCTTCACCCTCCATCGAACGCAATACGGAAACGGCATCCACAATTTTGGTGGCATCGCCCGCAGGGATATAAGTGCGCTTGCCGATGTGTGCGCCAACGGCAAGAAACGCCGCGTCAAATTTGCCTGCCTGCATGGAAACGCGAATATCATCCACTTTGCTGTTGAGTTTAAGCGTCACGCCGAGATCAAGGATGCGTTGCACTTCAGCGTCTAACACTTCACGCGGCAAACGATATTTTGGAATCCCGAAGCGCATCATGCCGCCGGCGAAAGGCCCTGCTTCGTAGATTTCAACTTGATGTCCTAAGCGTGCCAAATGATAAGCGGCAGATAGTCCAGAAGGCCCTGCCCCCACCACCAGTACGCGCTTGCCAGAAGCGGCGGCAGGCGCAGCAAATTTCCAGCCTTGCTTGATCGCTTCGTCGCCTAAAAAACGCTCGACAGAATTAATGCCCACCGACGAATCCATTTGCCCACGATTGCAAGCCCCCTCGCAGGGGTGATAGCACACACGCCCCATAATGGCCGGCAGTGGATTATTTTCGACCAGTGCATGCCATGCTTTTTCGTAATCGCCAGACTCCGCATGAAACAACCAGCCTTGAATATTTTCACCTGCAGGGCAAGCGTTGTTGCAGGGGGGGAGACGATCTAAATAAACTGGGCGCGAAGTGCGCCAAGTACCGGTGTGATTGGTGAGTGAGGTGCCGGGCGTGAGCGTAATCGCAAAAGGTTTTTCCATTATTGTTCTCCCTCATTCAGCAATTTGTATTTGCGTATATTGCGGTCAGCCATCGCCTGAATTTTGGCAATAACATCGAGGTGCGGATTTTTTCCAAACAGGTGCGCGAAGCGTTTTTGTAATTTCAGATATTCATCAACGGGTTGACGATGGCGAATTTTCAGCACGTTCGTCACCTCGCCGTGCTCCGCTTCAAACACAGGGAAAATGCCGGTTTCTTTGGCTAGACGCGCAAGGCGAATAGTGTCGTGTGAAGCCGCACCCCAGCCCAATGGACACGGCACAAATATGTGAATGTAGCGCGCGCCGCGAAAGGTCATGGCGTGACGCACCTTATCTTCAAGGTCGCGCAAATCAGCAACAGTCGCGGTTGCCACGTAAGGGATACCATGCGCCATCGCGATTTCTGGCAGATTTTTGCCTTGTCCAAACACGTTGCCCGGCTCTGGGCCCACTGGCATGGTGGTTGCGGTGCGCGCGGCGGGTGGTGTGGCGCTGGAGCGTTGCACACCGGTGTTCATATAGGCTTGATTGTCATAGCAGATGTAAAGCACATCATCGTTGCGCTCAAACATGCCGGAAAGGCAGCCAAAGCCGATGTCGGTGGTACTACCATCGCCGCCTTGCGCAACCACGCGCGTATCTTTTTTACCCTTCACTTTCATCGCAGCGGCGATGCCGGTTGCGACTGCGGGCGCATTGCCAAATAACGAATGAATCCACGGTATTTGCCAAGACGACTCTGGATAAGGCGTCGAAAAAACTTCCAAGCAGCCGGTCGCATTGGCGGCAATAAGTTGATTGTTGCTGGCTGCCATTGCCGCATCGATCGCGTAGCGCGCACCGAGCGCTTCGCCGCAACCCTGACAAGCGCGGTGGCCCGAATTGATCGAGTTACTACGCATCTGGTTTGCTTGCACACTGCGCTCATCCGGCGCGAGCAAACGATTGCCGACGGTGAGTGTGCCGGTCTGGTAAAACTTAACGGGTTGAAAACTCATGATGCCTCCTCACTTAAACTTGCTGTTTAGCGTCTTTAGTATCAGCTCCCAAGCCTCTCCTTCTCGCTCAAGCTGACTGTGTAAAGCAAAGAATCTTTCCCATACTTTAAAAGCAATTCTGGCGGGTAGTTCGCTGACTTTCCACAGATTTCGTTTTGTTTGCCAGTTATGAAACTCGCTCTTTAGCCCTTGCTGCGATTCAAAGCTTACTTTAGTCGGTATGTCACCAACATAAACAACTTGCTCAGATTTATGGTTTATATTTTCCAATGCTGGATTATCCCAACCGGCATTGAGCCATGAGCGCAAACGCTCACCTGGTTCTGGGCAATGGCGCGTTTCAGGCTTTCTAAAAAATAACCACGCACCGTCATCTTGTGCGGGCCTAACCAGCCGCAAGGTTTCATGTTCCGGTAAGTCGTTAAGTCGTAGAAACCACGATTGATCTTTTATTTGCCGTGTAATTGGCGCACGTCGTTGCTCGACAGCTTTGAAAAAGCTGAAAAGCTGAGTAAGCTT
>JAUYFR010000341.1 GCA_030690855.1 Gallionellaceae bacterium | reverse complement strand
GACTGGTGCTGTTGAATTGCCAGCGGGCACCGAAATGGTGATGCCAGGCGACAACGTATCGGTAACTGTTAGTCTGATTGCTCCAATCGCGATGGAAGAAGGCCTGCGTTTCGCGATTCGCGAAGGTGGTCGTACCGTCGGCGCAGGTGTGGTTGCTAAGATCGTTGAGTAAAGATACAATGCGCGCCCTCGCGAGGCTGCGGCCTCGCGTTTTCGTTCTTTAAACCAGCGGTTATGCCGCGTAGAAGCAAGAGAAGATTATGCAAAGCCAAAAAATTCGCATTCGCCTGAAGGCATTTGACTATCGTTTAATTGATCAATCAGCATTGCAAATCGTGGAAACCGCGAAACGCACAGGTGCGGTTGTTAAGGGCCCGGTTCCTTTGCCTACGAAGATTGAGCGTTTCGATATTTTGCGTTCTCCGCACGTTAATAAAACGTCTCGTGATCAGTTTGAGATTCGTACGCATTTGCGCTTGATGGACATCATTGATCCAACTGACAAAACTGTCGATGCATTGATGAAACTGGATTTGCCGGCTGGCGTGGATGTGGAAATTAAATTGCAATAAAAGCTGTATTTTGTTGTTGAATCGGCCAACCAATTGAAGTTGGCCCCTTAATAAAGGAAGTTAAAATGAGTTTAGGACTTGTCGGTCGCAAGATTGGCATGACCCGCATATTTACTGATGACGGAACATCGTTGCCGGTGACTGTGTTGGACGTGTCCAATAATCGAGTTGCTCAAATCAAATCCCCTAATACCGATGGTTATACCTCTGTGCAGGTCGCGTTTGGAACGCGTCGCGCAACGCGGGTAACTAAAGCCGCTGCTGGCCATTTCGCCAAGGCGGGTATTGAGGCTGCGAGCAAGCTCAAAGAATTTACAATTTCACCGGAGCAGGCTTCGTCGTTGCAATTGGCGAGCAAGTTGGGTGTGGAGTTGTTTCAAGTGGGGCAAAAAGTTGACGTAACTGGTGTAACGATTGGTAAAGGTTATGCGGGTACGATCAAGCGACATCATTTTAAATCTGGCCGCGCAACGCACGGTAACTCCAAATCACACAACGTACCGGGTTCTATCGGTATGGCGCAAGATCCTGGTCGAGTATTTCCAGGTAAGCGCATGACGGGTCATTTGGGTGATGTTCAGCGCACGGTGCAAAATTTGCAGATTGTTCGAATTGATGCGGAGCGTCAATTGTTGTTGGTTAAGGGTGCTGTTCCTGGGGCTCCTGGCGGCAACGTGGTTGTGCGTCCAGCAGTGAAAGCGGGGGCATAATGGAACTTAAAGTTATTGGTGCAGGTGGCAAATCCTCTGCAAGCGTTACGGCGTCAGATGATTTGTTTGGTCGTGAATATAACGAAGCTTTGGTGCATCAGCTTGTTACTGCGTATCAGGCAAATGCACGGGCTGCGAGTAGCAAGCAAAAAGGCCGCAGTGAGATTGCAAAATCTACACGCAAACCATGGGCGCAAAAAGGCACGGGCCGTGCTCGCTCTGGTATGGCATCAAGCCCACTATGGCGTGGTGGTGGTAAGATTTTTCCAAATACATCTGAGGAAAATTACACTCAGAAAGTTAACCGTAAAATGTATCGCGCTGGATTGGCGTCGATTCTTTCTCAGCTTGTCCGTGAAGACCGTTTGCTGATCGTTGATGATCTGAAAATTGATTCGCCTAAAACTAAGCAGTTGGCTGACAAAATAAAAAGCTTTGGATTCGGTGCTGAGCGTGTGTTGATTATCACGGATAGTATTGATGAAAACCTTTATCTCTCATCACGCAATCTGCCAAACGTTTTGGTGTTGGAGGCGCATCAGGCTGACCCAGTAAGCTTGGTTCGTTTTAATAAGGTTTTGATGACTCGCAATGCAATAGCGAAGATTGAAGAGGTGTTGGTATGATCGCGCAAAAATTTAGTGAAGAACGTTTGCTGAATGTGCTGATGGCTCCTCAGATTTCGGAAAAAGCAACATTTGTTGCAGAGAAAAATGAGCAGGTTATTTTTAAAGTAGCGTCTGATGCAACTAAGCCAGAAGTTAAGGCTGCAGTCGAGATGCTGTTTAAAGTAACTGTTGAAAGTGTGCAAATTAGTAATGTTAAGGGTAAGCAAAAGCGTTTTGGTAAGTTTACTGGTCGCCGTTCTGACTGGAAAAAGGCTTATGTATGCTTGGCTCCTGGACAAGAGATTAATTTTGCTGCTAGCGAGCAAGGATAAATATCATGGCACTTATTAAATTAAAACCAACATCTCCTGGTCGTCGCGCTGTTGTTCGTGTTGTTACTCCTGATTTGTATAAGGGTAAGCCACAGGCAGCTTTACTCGAAAAGAAAACGAGAACCGCTGGCCGTAACCATAACGGACATATTACTGTTCGTCACATGGGTGGTGGGCATAAAAAACACTATCGTTTAGTGGATTTTAAGCGCGATAAAGATGGTATTCCTGCAACAGTGGAGCATTTAGAGTATGACCCAAACCGTACTGCGCATTTGGCTTTGTTGCTTTATGTGGATGGTGAGCGTCGTTACATCATCGCCCCGAAGGGGGTTGCAGCTGGGGCTCAGTTGATTAGTGGTTCTGAGGCGCCAATCAAGGCGGGTAACGCTTTGCCATTGCGCAATATTCCGGTGGGTTCAACTATTCACTGCATCGAAATGTTGCCGGGTAAGGGGGCTCAGTTAGCTCGCTCTGCTGGTGCTTCAGTGCAGTTGTTGGCTCGTGAAGGTGCTTACGCTCAATTGCGCTTGCGCTCTGGTGAAATTCGTAAGGTGCACGTTGATTGCCGCGCGACAATCGGTGAGGTTGGAAACGGTGAGCATTCGTTGCGCTCAATCGGTAAGGCTGGCGCTAATCGCTGGCGAGGTATTCGTCCAACAGTGCGCGGTGTTGTAATGAACCCAGTTGATCACCCACATGGTGGTGGTGAAGGAAAGACTGCAGCTGGACGTAATCCAGTTAGTCCGTGGGGTGTTCCTGCTAAGGGATTCCGTACGCGTCGTAACAAGCGCACTAATGTGATGATTGTACGTCGTCGCTTTCAGGCTTAAGGGGTAATAGGATATGGCACGTTCAGTAAAAAAAGGCCCATTCGTTGATTTGCATTTGGTGAAGAAGGTGGAGACAGTTCGTGCCACCAGTGACAAGCGACCTGTTAAAACATGGTCACGTCGCTCCACTGTACTGCCTGAATTCGTTGGTCTGACAATCGCGGTACATAACGGAAAGCAGCATATACCGGTGTACATTTCAGAAAATATGGTCGGTCACAAACTCGGCGAATTTTCTTTGACTCGCACCTTCAAAGGTCACGCTGCTGATAAAAAAGCATCGTCCAAGAAATAAGGAGGAATGATGGGAACAACTGCAGTTATTAAAGGTGTTCGCTTATCGGCGCAAAAAGGTCGTCTGGTTGCTGATCAGATTCGCGGTCTTCCGGTTGATAGAGCGTTGCAAATTTTAGCATTCAGTCCGAAAAAAGGTGCTGGCATTATCAAGAAGGCTTTAGATTCTGCCATTGCTATTGCTGAGCACAACGACGTTGCTGACATTGATGAATTGAAAGTGACTACGATCTATGTGGACAAAGCAACTTCTCTTAAGCGCATGATTGCTCGCGCTAAGGGTCGTGGTAATGGGATCGAGAAGCAGACCTGTCATATTACGATTACGGTTGGGAGCTGAGCATGGGACAGAAAATTCATCCAATCGGTTTCCGATTGAGCGTACTTAAAAATTGGTCATCAAAGTGGTATTCGAATAGTAAGCATTTCTCTGAATTGCTACTGAAGGATATTGAGGTTCGTGACTATTTGAAAAAGAAGTTGGTAGGTGCTGGGGTTTCTAAGATCATTATTGAGCGTCCTGCCAAGAACGCAAAGATAACTATCTACACAGCACGACCAGGTGTGGTTATTGGTAAAAAAGGTGAGGACATCGAAGCATTGCGCAATGAGTTGAAAAAGCGCATGGGCTTGCCGGATGTTGGTTTGAATATCGAAGAAGTGCGTAAGCCGGAAATCGATGCTCAACTGATCGCTGATTCAATCACGCAGCAACTTGAGAAGCGCATTATGTTCCGTCGTGCGATGAAACGTGCGATGCAAAATGCGATGCGTCTTGGTGCTCAAGGTATCAAGATTATGAGTTCGGGTCGTTTAAACGGTATTGAGATTGCTCGTACTGAGTGGTATCGCGAAGGTCGTGTGCCACTACATACACTTCGCGCTGATATTGACTACGGAACATCCGAGGCATTGACAACCTATGGTTTGATTGGCGTGAAAGTTTGGGTTTATAAAGGTGAGCAGTCTGCACAGCTAGATGTTGCTGCAGCGGTAACAGCTGAGCCAGAAAAGAAAGTAAGAAAGTCGGGGGCAAAACATGCTACAGCCAGCTAGAAGAAA
>JAUYFR010000324.1 GCA_030690855.1 Gallionellaceae bacterium | reverse complement strand
GCTACCTTGGGCTAACATCGACCAAAGTAGGATGAATAATGCGATGCCCAATAAAGGGGGGAGCAAGTTATCCAGAAAATATTTTTTAGCTTTCATCACAACCCTTTTGATTTCGTAATCTCTAGTAATTTGTCATTCCGGCGTAGGCCGGAATCCAGTTCAGAAAAAATAGTTACTTGCGTAGCAAGGGCAAAGCCTCTTTTAATAAAACCGCTGGACACCGGCTTTCGCCGGTGCGACGAATTCTTAGAGGTACCTTGTGCTACTTACGCTTTGATCTTGAAAGAGGCCGCGTATTTCTTCGGATCTTTACCATCCCAAACCGTACCGTCGATCAATTTAGATGTGCGCATCACGTCTTTAGGAATCGCTACTTTCACTTGCGATGCCGCTTGTTTATAAAGCTCGACCTGATTGACCTTTTTCGCTACGCCCAAATAATCTGGATCTTCTTTCAGCAAGCCCCAACGTTTGTGCTGAGTCATGAACCACATGCCATCGGAGAGATAAGGGAAGTTCACCGCACCGTTGTTACAGAATTTCATGTAGTTCGGGTCATTCCATTTCTTACCCAAGCCATCTTCGTATTTGCCTTCCAGACGTTGGTCGATCACATCCACTGGGCAATTCACATAAGATTTGTCGGCGATGATCTCGGCTACTTTGCGGCGGTTTGCCATGTCATCGATATATTTGGAAGCCTCTAGCACGGCCATCATCAGCGCGCGCGCAGTGTTCGGATATTTCTGGGTGAATTCGGCAGTGCTACCCAATACTTTTTCTGGGTGGTCTTTCCAGATGTCTTGCGTGGTGACTGCGGTGAAACCGATCTTGTCGTAGATGGCGCGATTGTTCCAGGGCTCACCCACGCAGAAACCATCCATATTGCCCACACGCATATTCGCAACCATTTGTGGTGGTGGCACGGTAATGTTTTTTACATCGGTTAACGGATTGATGTCTTGGCTGGCTAGCCAATAATTCAGCCACATGGCGTGTGTGCCGGTGGGGAAAGTTTGCGCAAAGGTGTAGTCGCGCTTTTCACTATCTAGGAGCTTTTTCAAGGTAGGGCCAGTGGTTGCGCCCTTGTCTTTGAGCTGGTTAGACAGCGTGATGGCCTGGCCATTGTTGTTCAGCGTCATCATGATCGACATGTCTTTTTTCTGGCCGCCGATACCGAGTTGCACACCGTAAATCAGGCCATATAAAACGTGTGCTGCGTGCAGCTCACCGTTCACTAACTTGTCGCGCACGGCAGCCCAAGACGCCTCTTTGGATAAATTGATTTTGATGCCGTACTTCTCGTCGAACTTCATCACTGATGCCAATATGACCGAAGCGCAGTCAGTCAACGGAATGAAACCGACGTTGACTGTTTTCAGCTCTGGCGCGTCCGAGCCCGCCGCCCAAGCCGCAGCACGCGTGCCCATCGGCACCATCGACATAATTCCTGCGGCACCTAAAACTGCACCTGTCTGTTTCATAAATTCTCTCCGGCTGTTGAGCTCAGGCGCAGTTGCGCTGGCGATGACAATTTCCTGCTTTGACTTATCCATCTTTAAGCTCCTTATAAAAAATCTGTGGCCCGAAAATAAAAAAGCGTCCGACCGCGTGTGTACGCAGTAAGACGCCTTTGTCTTTGAATCTAAATTCTTCGAATCGCCATTGACCCGTTGATGGTTACTACCTAGCAATAGCTATGCCAGCAAAGCTTAAAATAAGATAATTCAATTAAATCATAATGTTACATAATTACTAACGGGCATTTGAATTGCCGGACGCCATTGGGCGACCTGCTTTGGTGCGGCGAACGATTCAAACTGGTGCGTGAAAATTATTAAGAAAACACATTTAAGCCCCCTCCCGAGAAATGGGGAGCCACCACCACTCAATCAGCGCTTCCTTAAGGCCACCTCTAATAATTCGTCATTGATGAAGCAACTAGCCAATCCACTGATGAAACAACTAGCCATCTCACTAAGGCAGCAAGCTGCCAAGTGATTGGTTATCCGGCGGAGGCCGGAATCTAGCGGTTTTATTAAAAGGGCCTTGCCCTTGCTACGCAAGGAACTATTTTTTGGAACTGGATACCGGCCTTCGCCGGTATGACGGAATTTGAATTATTAGAGGTGTCCTTTAAGTCGACGAGCAATTGACATTCAGCGCTTACATCAGCACACTAGATTCATGTACTGCTATTTCAAAAAATTGATTGCTGTCTTCATGCTGCTGTGGCTGCCCTTTTTTACGAGCAGCGCATTGGCGGTTGCGACCTCCATGCAGTTGCCTCAAGGCAATCTTGATAAGCTGTCTGTAACAGGGACTCTGTCTGATGAAATGATGGCAATGGATGAGTGCCCTATGCAGCAAGCCGATAGTTCGCCATCGTCTGGTGTTCATACCACATGTGAAATTTGTCACTTCGTTGGCGCCGGTTATTTACCTATGCCAAACATTGAAATTGCATCAGCACAAACTGCCTCGGCAATGAACCCAAACTCTTCAGTTAGTTTCATCTCTATCACCACCACTCCGCCACTTCCGCCACCCTTGCTTTTCGTTACGGCAGGGTGAGTCCGCCTATCGATTTCGTAAGCGCTGTTTCGTTACATTAATCTCATCCTGCTTCTCGGCGCTTAACCCCGCCAGTTTTTGTGTATCGCACGAAAAAGGAAGTGAAAAATGAGAGCCCCATTATTAGTTTTAGCCCTGCTAAATATTTTCTGGCTAAGCCCCGCCAATGCTGGCAATGAATTGGGGGCGAACCTCCATGAATTGCTAGATTATGCGCGGCAGCATAATCCCGAATTGGCGATTGCTCGATTCGAGGCTGAAGCTGCTCAACAACGAGTAGTGCCTGCGGGCGCATTACCCGACCCAGTGTTGCGAGCTGAATTGATGGACATTACTCGACAAGGCAGCACTGGCCCTCAGCTACTACCTTCCCAAACAGGGAGCACTCGTTATCTGCTCATGCAAACGATCCCTTGGTACGGCAAGCGCGATTTGCAACGCAAAATTGCTGAGGGGCAACTTGCTCAAGCCAATGACCAAGTCACCTTCAGTTGGGCCGACCTAGCAACGCGAATCAAACAGACATTCGCGTTACATTACTTTGCTTCATCCAGCGGACTGATTGCACGCCAGACACTTTCTTTGCTGGATAGTTTGGAACAAATTGCGCAAACACGTTATGCCAACGGCTTGGGGCAGCAGCAAGACGTCATTCGCGTGCAAATTGAAAAAACCATGCTGCACAGCGAGATTATTGCTTTTGAGGAGGAGGAGCATCACGCCCACTCTCGTCTAAATGCATTATTGTCTCGGCCAATCAATGCGCCTTTGGCAACCCCGACAAAGTTGCCTTCACTACCCTCTTCCGCTCAGTTGGATGAAGCAACATTATTAGAGCGTTTGCGCGCGCAAAACCCACAGCTGCTTATCGCGGAAGCCAATATTCACACCTCGGAATCAAGCCGTGATCTAGCACTAAATAACCGCTATCCCGGATTCACCTTAGGCATTGCGCCAAATCAATTTGGTGACGCAGTCAAAAGCTGGGACCTCATGGTCGAATTTAATATTCCCTTGCAACAATCAACTCGGCGCGCTCAAGAATATGAAGCAGCGGCGATGCTTTCCGCCTCGAATACTCGCAAAGAAGCGTTACTCAATCAGCTTCAATCTGAAATGTCTGAGAGCTTGAATGCTTTGAACGCTGCGCAACGTACTGAAGCATTAATTAGCACTAGTCTATTACCGCAAGCTGAGCTGACCTATCAGTCTTCTTTGATTGGCTACCAAACCGGAAAAGTTGATTTCGCCATGCTAATTGAAGCGCAGAAACAAATACTCAGAGCAAAACAACAGCAACTTAAAGCACAGCAAGATATGCAATTTAGGTTCGCTGATATTGAAAAATTATTGGGAGGTTCGCTATGAACACATTCGGCAAATTAACCGTGACAGCCATGATATTGCTCAGCGTAGCCTCGACTGGATATTGGCTAGGATCACATTCAACCGCCACTTCGAAGGAGAGTGCTCAAAGCGCTCAGGCCGAACGCAAGATACTTTATTACCGCAATCCAATGGGTTTGGCTGACACCTCAGCGACGCCAAAAAAAGATTCAATGGGGATGGATTACGTTGCGGTCTATGAGGGCGAGCAAGTTGCTGCCGGACAAATCAACATCAGCAATGAGAAGGTACAAAAACTCGGCGTAAAAAGTGAACCCGCCTTGTTTCGCGAGTTAGCTACAAATTTACGTGTCACTGGGCGCATCGAAATTAACGAAGGTCATGTCTATTCAATTTCACCCAAATTTGAAGGATGGGTTGAGCATCTCTATGTCAACAACACGGGGCAAACCGTTCGCCAAGGTCAGCCTTTATTTGAGGTTTACAGCCCCGAGTTACTTTCTGCGAAAGGTGAATATGCCCTAGCCTTACAAGGCTTAGCCAACTTAAAAGATGCTGATGATGAAACTAAAGCAAGCATGCAACGTCTAGCTGACGCGAGTCGTGCGCGTCTCAAAAACTGGGATGTTGCAGACACGCCTTCACTTCCCAGCAAAGATAAATCACGCATTGTTTTTACTGCCCCTGTCTCCGGTGTTGTATTAGAAAAGAAAGCAGTGCAAGGGATGCGCTTTATGCCCGGCGAGGCGCTGTTTCAAATTGCAGACCTTTCGACGCTGTGGCTTATCGCAGATATTAATGAACAAGATATTTCACAAATTAAAATTGGCAGTCAGGCTCAAATTACGGTCGATGCCTTAGGCGGGCGAGTGTTCGATGGCAAAGTGAGCTTCATCTACCCAACCCTGAATAGCGCAACTCGAAGCGGACAAATTCGAATCGAATTAAACAATTCAAAGGGCGCGCTTAAACCAGCGATGTTCGCCAATGTACAAATTGCTCACAACGCCAGTAGCAAAGTGCTTACCGTAGCTAACTCTGCTGTTATCGATAGCGGCACAAAACAAATCGTTCTAGTACGCCTTGCCGAAGGTCGCTTTGAACCTAGAGTGGTCTCTCTGGGTAAGCGTAGCGATAGCTATATCGAAGTCCTCGCTGGCATCATCGAAGGCGAGCAAGTCGTTATCTCAGCTAATTTCTTACTCGACTCGGAAAGTAATTTAAAAGCCGCTTTAAGTAACATGAATGAGCGCCCCCAACCTTCTCCTGCAATCACCGAATCCAGCAAGCAAAGTCACACATCGGTTGGACATCAAGCACAAGGAATTCTTGAGTCTATCAATGCTGATGGCACGGTTAGCATCACTCACGAACCGATCAAATCGCTTGCCTGGCCAAGCATGACAATGGATTTTGCGTTAGCGAATACCTCCTTAAGTTCGGGCGTAAAGCTAGGCAGCAAAATCAGCTTTGAAATTGTTGAGCGTACTCCTGGTGAATGGGTAATCACCAAACTACACCTTCAACACGGAGGACATTGACATGCTGTCTAACATTATTGAATGGTCGGCTCGCAATCGCTTTCTGGTTTTGCTAGCCACCTTGTTTGTCACCTTGGCAGGCCTCTATGCCCTGCTCAAAACTCCGTTAGATGCTCTTCCTGATCTGTCAGATGTGCAAGTAATTGTTTATACTGAGTATTCTGGTCAGGCGCCGCAGGTGGTAGAAGATCAAGTGACCTATCCGCTCACTACGGCGATGTTATCGGTGCCGAAATCTAAAGTCGTGCGTGGCTTTTCATTTTTTGGCGCATCGTTTGTTTACGTGATCTTTGAAGATGGCACCGACATCTACTGGGCGCGATCTCGCGTCTTGGAATATTTAAATAGTATTGCCGGGCGCATGCCCAGTGGCGTCGCACCTCAGCTTGGCCCCGATGCCAGTGGCGTGGGCTGGGTGTATCAATACGCTTTATTAAGCGACAAACACAATCTCGCAGAATTACGCACCCTGCAAGATTGGTATTTGCGCTATCAGCTCACCAAGGCTCACGGTGTCGCCGAGGTAGCTTCTATTGGTGGTTTTGTTCAGCAATATCAAGTGACCGTTGACCCCGTTAAATTGCGCGCCTATGGAATTCCACTCAGCAAAGTCACGCAAATTATTCGTGATTCAAATCGTGATGTCGGCGGGCGTGTCATCGAAATGGCTGAAACTGAATACATGGTTCGAGGCAAAGGCTATTTGCATGGCAAACACGATATTGAAAACTTGGCGGTAAAAAGTGATCGTGGCACACCTGTTCTGCTGCGAGATATTGCTCGTGTAGAGCTTGGGCCAGATGAGCGACGAGGTATCGCTGAGTTAAATGGCGAAGGTGAAGTGGCTTCGGGTATAGCAATGGCGCGCTACGGACAAAACGCGCTAGACGTCATTCAAAATATCAAAGACAAGATCGCCGAAATTACCCCGGGGCTACCTGAAGGTGTCCATATTCAAGCTGTCTATGACCGATCTGAATTGATTCAACGCGCCATCACTACCCTCAAACACACCTTGCTCGAAGAGGGGTTGATTGTTGCCTTAGTCTGCATGATTTTTTTGATGCATGCGCGCAGTGCGCTCGTCGCGATTGTCATGCTACCGATTGGGGTGTTAATCGCATTCATCGCCATGCGCGCACTGAATCTCAACTCCAACATTATGAGTCTGGGGGGAATTGCGATTGCGATTGGCGCCATGGTCGATGCGGCCATCGTGATGATTGAAAATGCGCATAAACATTTGGAGAGGCTAGAGTCCTCCAACACATCAGTCCACTCTCCCGCCAGTGAGAGAGGCGAGGAAACCTTTGATGCCCGATCAAAAGCCATTCTCGCCGCCTGTAAAGAAGTGGGCCCTTCCCTCTTTTTTTCACTACTCATCATCACCGTATCTTTTCTACCCGTTTTCACGCTAGAGGCTCAAGAAGGTCGGCTATTCGCGCCACTCGCTTTTACCAAAACGTTTGCCATGGCGGGAGCGGCACTCCTCTCCATTACTTTGGTTCCCGTGCTGATGCTGTTATTTATTCGTGGGCACATTCGTTCGGAAGCAGAAAACCCGCTGAATCGCTGGTTAATTGCTTTGTATCGTCCAATGATTGATGTCGTACTTCAGCGAAAAAAAACCACCCTCGCTATCGCCGTTTTAGCCATGATCGTCTCAATTTACCCGGCAATGAAACTAGGCAGCGAATTTATGCCCACGCTGAATGAAGGAACCTTGTTTTACATGCCGACTGCTTTACCTGGGATGTCTGTGACCAAAGCCGCTGAACTACTGCAAACGCAAAATAAAATTATCAAAAGCTTCCCCGAGGTCGCCTCTGTTTATGGCAAAGCAGGACGCGCGCAAACGGCAACCGACCCCGCTCCCATGGAAATGTTTGAAACCGTGATCAACCTCAAGCCGCAAGATGAGTGGCGTGCAGGTGTAGATACAGACAAGCTCATCGCCGAGATGGATAAGGCTTTGCAATTTCCCGGCATTGCTAATTCATGGACCATGCCGATTAAAGCCCGTATCGACATGCTCTCCACGGGTATCCGCACACCAATCGGCATTAAAGTGTTCGGCAAAAACCTCAATGAGATGGAGCGCATCGCCAAAGAAATCGAATCGATAGTGGCTAAAATACCCGGTACGAGTAGCGCTTATGCGGAACGAATCACTGGCGGTTATTACCTCGATATTGAACCCGATCGTAGGGCATTGGCTCGTTACGATTTATCAGTGGGCGAGGTACAAGAGGTGATCGCCACTGCGCTCGGTGGAGAAAACGTCACCACCACGGTTGAGGGCTTGGAGCGCTTTGGTGTCAGCGTGCGCTACCCTCGAGATTTAAGAGGAACACCAGAGCAAATCTCACGGGAGGTGCTGGTAACAACACCTGACGGCGCAAACATTCCACTCGGCCAGATCGCTAAGGTCAGCATTAGCAAAGGTGCGCCCTCCATTCGCACCGAAAACGCACTTCTTTCTGCCTACATTTATGTGGATATCCGTGATCGTGATATTGGCTCATTTGTGACGGAGGCTCGTCGGGCGGTAGCCGAGCAAGTGAAATTCCCACCAGGTTATTACGCGACATGGAGCGGGCAATTTGAATATATGGAACGCGCAACGGCGAAAATGAAAGTGGTCATTCCAATCACACTACTCATCATTTTTCTGCTGCTCTATCTTAATTTCAAGCGTATCGCTGAGTCGCTCATTGTGATGCTGTCGGTGCCGTTCGCACTGGTTGGCGGAGTATGGCTACTTTGGTTGCTTGGTTACAATTTGAGTGTCGCGGTTGCGGTTGGCTTCATCGCACTAGCCGGCGTGGCGGCTGAAACAGGCGTGGTGATGCTGATCTATCTGGAGCAAGCGTGGAAAGAAGTTTGTGATGCGCGTGCGAAACAAGGTGTAGTGCCGACTGCGGCTGATCTTCGCGCGGCAATCATCGAGGGCGCTGTCGAACGTGTTCGACCAAAAATGATGACCGTAGTGGCCATCATGGCAGGCCTGCTACCCATCCTCTGGAGTAGTGGCACAGGCTCGGAGGTGATGCGCCGCATTGCAGCACCGATGGTGGGCGGCATGATCTCCTCCGCCTTGCTTACCCTACTGGTGATTCCCGCCATTTACATGCTACTCAAACAACATCAGTTTGCTGCTGTCTTTCGAGGCGAGAAAAAGCGACTGCACTCTTTATCACCTCTTCCAACCACAAAGGAGTCACCATGAAAACACTGACACTGGCATTAAGTATCGTCTTCACCATCACTAGCGGCGCAGCGCTGGCAGAGCAACATGGGCATGATGTCTCACCACATCAAATGCAAACCACAAACAACGTAACTCGCATTCAAGGCATGGGCGCGCTTAAGGCAATTAATGCTAAAGCAGGCAAAGTGCAAATCGCCCATGAAGCCATTCCCGCACTCAACTGGCCCCCCATGATCATGTGGTTCGTCTTGCGCGCCCCTCTCCCTAACGGCATTAAAGTGGGCGACTCAGTACACTTTGAGTTGGTGCAGAGTGAAAAGAAACAGTGGGAAATCGTCATGCTCATGAAAATGTAGGCTCATGTTGCAATTGACAAAGATTTTGGAGCTGGTTACTCGGATAAGGTGTTGGTCGAGAAAGATACGATGCACTGATGCTCTCTACATCCTTACGATTAGCCGCCCAAAGTCGTCAACTTTATTCCAATCTGTAAAATCGACAACCGCATCTCTATGTGTCGGGCCATTCGTTAGCCACATAATGAATCTAATCATCAAGCGATCTATAAAGTTGTATCTCGGGTAATCGATCTTGCCTGCAAATACGGCTAAATTTTTGGGGCGCCAATCTATCTTGTGTAATAACTTATTCAGATAGGGATTTGTTTCGGGAGTGTTTTTTTCTGGCTTGCGTGCAACCACGTTCACTGAAAAAAAAGCGTTGGGTTTGCTCTCCAAAATTCGCTGATTTATTTTAATGAATTTAATGACGCGAGGGCTGTGCCTACCGTAGCGAATGCTGGCGCCAATTACAATCTTGTCAAATGGGAGCAGGTCAATTATTTCTGCCTCTTTCAAGTCTACCAAGCTCACTTTGTTATGCGCTTGCTTATTTATAGCCATAAGCTGTTGGCAAATTTCCAGCGTGTGACCATCAGTAGTTGAATAAAGTATAAGAATATTTGCCATATGCTTTGTAAGAAACCTAAGAGAAGAAAATTACAACGAGTGTTCATAGCCAAACTGTATGAGCTAAACTAAATAACACAATAATGCCCACCGCCCTTGGCGTATATTATGTTGCCATTGTTTAACCGAACCAAACAATCAATCCCACCTGATTATATTGTCCATGACGAAACCCAAACTCCCCACTTTATTTATCCCGCACGGCGGTGGCCCTTGTTTTTTCATGGAACCGATGCCAGGATTTCCACCTACCTTATGGAATGGCATGGCCAATTTTTTGCGCGCCATTCCCAGCATGATTGGAACAAAGCCCAAAGCAGTTTTGGTTATTTCTGCACACTGGGAATGCGTAGAGCCTACTGTACTTGCTCCTGAAAAATTTGAACTGTTGTATGACTACTACGGCTTTCCTGCACACACTTACCAATTAACCTACCCCGCATCAGGTGCACGTAATATCGCCTCGCGCATTCAAACATTGCTTGAGCAAACAGGCCTCACCTCGCAACAAGAACACAAACGCGGCTTAGATCACGGCGTATTTATCCCCTTCAAACTGATTTACCCAGATGCCGACATTCCTATCGTACAACTCTCGCTACTTAACGACCTTGACCCTGCGCGACACATCACCTTAGGACGCGCACTCGCTCCCCTACGCAGCGAAGGCGTGCTCATCGTCGGTAGCGGCTTGAGTTATCACAACTTACGTGACTTTTTCCGCCCATATGCAATAGCTGATGAAGCCTCAGTGCAGTTTGACACTTGGCTCGGTAACGCCATCACTGCCACACCTGCCACTCGTGAAAATGCGCTTATTCATTGGCAGCAAGCGCCAGGCGCAAAAGCCTGCCATCCGCGTAGCGAGCATCTATTACCGCTCATGGTCGTAGCCGGAGCAGCAGGTGAATCCAGCGGAAAAATCACATACCGTGAATCACTCATGGGCAAGATGGTCTCGGCCTATCAATTTGGCTAATCTGCATGCCGACAAAAATTCAAACTCATCTACGTAGCATCGCCGACCCAGCAGTCGCAAAGATTGCACAAAGTTTTTTCAAAACAGGGCCGGGGCAATATGGCGAGGGCGATATTTTTCTCGGCATCAAAGTCCCCACGCTACGCGCTTTGATAAAAAGCTATCGCGGCACACCACTTAAAATGATTGACGCTCTAATCAAATCAAAATTTCATGAAGAGCGTCTTTTTGCTTTGTTACTACTGATTGATTTTTATCAGCGCGGTGATGAACACGCCCAGCAACAAGCCTATGAGCTTTACCTTGCCCATACCGCACACATTAATAATTGGGATTTGGTTGATGTCAGCGCACCGCACATTGTGGGCAATTTTCTGGCCGACAAACCACGCGACACTCTTTATCACTTACTGAAATCAAACTCACTATGGGAGCGTCGCATTGCCATCATTGCCACTTTTCATTTCATTCGGCAAAACGATTTTAACGACACTTTAAAAATCGCTGAACACTTGCTCAGCGACCAACACGATCTCATGCACAAAGCCGTGGGCTGGATGCTGCGCGAAGTAGGCAAGCGTGATCAGGCAGCGCTTGAACGCTTTTTGCGACATCATTGCCCTGTTATGCCACGCACCGCATTACGCTATGCCATTGAGCGACTACCTGAACCCTTAAGGCTTAATTACCTTAGGCCCTGTAAGGAGATTGGCATTGGTAGCACAACGCTAAATGTATAATGATTACCCACCCCCCTCAAAAAATAATTATTTATTTTTCATGTTTGGCGCGCTTAAACAACTGAGTCTAAAACTCAAGGTAACTCTATTTACCTTGGGATTGTTTTTGTTTTCCATTACGCTCCTTACCTATTACTTTTCGCAACACTTGCGCGAAGAGCTAGAGGTCTCGCTCTCCAGTCATCAATTTTCAGAAGTTAGCTTTGTCGCAGAGCGGATAGAGAATGCGGTCAAACTGCGCAAAGATTCGCTCGCCGTAGTTGCGTCTTCAATCACACCAGAAATGCTTAAGAGTCCCGCTCAGCTCACCGCATTTTTGGTTGAACGCAAAGCAATTTACAAACTTTTCACTCTCGGCACCATCGTCATTTCTAAAGAGGGACGTGGCATCGTTGATTATCCCGTAGCAGAAGGCCGAGGGACGGCCGACTTCACGCAACGCGAGTTTTATAAGGAGGTCGTGGCAACGGGAAAGCCTGCGCTATCCAAGCCCAGCCTAGGTCGATTTGTTAAAGACCCACGCTTGGTAATCGCGGTGCCCATCTTCGATAAAAATTCACATATCGTGGGCGTCTTCGCCGGCATTGTGAGCTTGAGTGATGGCAGCTTACTGAGCAACTTCGATGCAGAAACTCATCCCAACACCAGTAGCTATCTGATCGCCTCCCCTCGAGACAACATTTATGTCGCGGCTTCGGACCACCGCCTGACGTTAAAACCGCTACCTACGCCTGGCGTAAATAAAATGCACGATCGTTTTATAGAGGGTTACGAAGGCTCCGGCATTGCCGTCAACGGCCAAGATATTGAAGAACTGAGTTCGGCTAAACAAATTCCCAGCGCAGGGTGGATCGTAGTGGGCGTACTACCCACTGAACAAGCATTTTCAGCGATCGCTCACATTCGCAACAATTCGATTGTTGCAGCTATCGTGATTTCTGCATTTGTGTTGCCCTTGCTTTGGTTATTTTTGCGCCATGAACTTTCTCCCCTTCAGCGCTCGGTAGCGCGTATCGCCAAACTAATTGGCAATCAAACATTCACTGACCTGCCACTTGAAGGTAGCCCCGAGATTCAGCAATTACAAACCAGTTTTAACTTGTTACAAACGCAACTGAAATATGACGAAAAGCTGCTACTTGAGAATGAAGCTCTTTATCGCGCCATGTTTGAGAACAACACGGCAATTAAACTGTTAATTGATCCAGAAAGCGGCACAATTATCGACGCCAATCCAGCGGCAGCCAAATTTTATGGATGGGATATTGCGCAGATGAAGACGATGAACATCGTTGAAATCAATTCGCTTCCCTCAGAGTTATTACATGAAAAAATGGCGCTTGCGGGGCATAGTGGCAACAATTTTTTCTTATTCAAGCATCGCCAAGCTTCGGGTGCCATGCGAAATGTTGAGGTTCACTCCGCCCGTGTTAATTTCCGTGGTAAAGAGTTGCTCTACTCCATTGTCACTGATGTTACCGCACGCGAACTAGCCTTAAACCGCGAGAAGCTTCGCAGCGAGGTTCTTGAAGGCCTGGCTCATGGCGATTCAACCGCCGCAATCTTAAACACCATCATCAGCCTTGTTGAGAAAGAACTGCCAGAGTCCTTCTGCGCCATTATGCACGTTGATGAAACAGGTAATTGTCTTGTGCTGAGTGCCGCACCCAGCCTACCCGCCGCGTATAAAGCCTCGAACGCAAATGTAGAAATTGGCTCCAATATCTGCTCATGTAGCATCGCTGCCGCTAACAAAACGCGAGTTATTTTGAACGATTTACAGCTACATCCCTTTCTTCCCGAATTTAAGAGCGCCGCTTTCCGTAGCAATATCACCTCATGCTGGAGTGAGCCCATCCTCTCACCGAGCAAAAAATTGCTCGGCACTTTTTCGATCTACCAACCAACTGCAGGAGAGCCTAATAACGAGCAAATCAAGCTCATTGAAGAGATGAGTAAATTGGTGGGCATCACCATTGAACGCAAGTTAGTTGAAGACTCGCTGCGCTTATCCGACACCGTATTTCAAAATTCACCTAACGCTATTCTCATTACCAATGAGAAAAATCGGATTATCGCGATTAATCCTGCGTTCACCGAAATTACTCAATACACCGCAGAAGAGGTTATTGGTCGCGACCCGAAAATTTTAGGCTCTGGCAAGGTAAATCCAGAAACCATTAGTTCTATGTGGGCGTCGATCAATTTAATAGGAAAATGGGCCGGCGAAATTCAGAACCAGCGTAAAAACCGCGAACCTTATGTGCAGTGGACCAATATCAACACACTCTATGACGAAGAGCATCAGGTAAAGCACCGCGTCGCCATTTTCTCGGACATCACTGAGATGAAACGCACCGAGGCGGTGATTTTAGAACAGGCAAATTTCGACTCCTTAACCGGCTTACCCAATCGACGCTTGTTCTATGATCGTCTCGGCCATGAGTTGAAAAAAACCGAACGCGATAAAGTGCCGTTGGCGCTAATGTTTATTGACCTTGATCATTTTAAAGAAGTGAATGACAGCCTAGGCCATGAGACGGGTGATTTTTTACTGCAAGACGCCGCAAAGCGCATCGCGCATTGCATCCGCGATTCGGATACTTTAGCGCGTCTAGGCGGAGATGAGTTCACCGTTATTTTGCCAGGCCTGACAGAAACCGAGCGGCTTGAGAATATCGCTGAAAGTATTATTAAGACACTGGCCGAGCCATTCCACATCGGCCAGTCCATCGCTTACGTCTCAGCCAGTATCGGTATCACCATTTACCCTGCTGATGCAAACGACATCAGCTCACTCTTAAAAAATGCGGACCAAGCAATGTACGTGGCAAAAAGTAGGGGGCGTAATCAGTTCAGCTACTTCACCGCCTCGATGCAAGTTGCCGCGCAATTGCGTTTGCAATTAAGCAATGATTTGCGTGGCGCACTCGCCGCCGATCAACTTGAAGTTTACTACCAGCCCATCATCGAGCTCAGCACTGGCGACGTGACCAAAGCCGAAGCGCTATTACGCTGGCACCACCCCACCCTCGGCATGATCAGTCCCGCTACTTTTATTCCGTTAGCGGAGGATATTGGCTTAATCAACACCATTGGTGATTGGGTATTCCGCCAGTCCGCGCTACAAGCGCTCAGCTGGCACCTGAACAAATCTTCCCACTTGACGTCAATTCAAATTAGCGTGAACAAATCTCCCCGCCAATTTATCGCCGGCAATGTCAATTTGGATATCGTTGACTGGCTGAAAAAGTTGTCACTTCCTCCGGCCTGCATCGTGATGGAAATTACCGAAGGCTTGCTCATGGACGATCGCAATGAGGTGAAAGATACCTTGCTGGCTTATCGCGATGCAGGTATTCAAGTGTCCTTGGATGACTTCGGTACAGGCTATTCGGCGATGTCTTATTTGCAGCGTTTTGACATCGACTACATCAAAGTGGATCAGTCCTTCGTGCGCAACATGGTGAATAGTCACGGCGATCAAGTGATTGTCGAAGCGATTATTGCCATGGCACATAAACTCGGCATGATGGTCATTGCTGAAGGAGTGGAGACTGAACAACAACGCGAAATTTTAGTCGCTGCGGGTTGTGACTATGCTCAAGGATATTTATTTGCGCGGCCTATGCCGGCCGCAGAGTTTGATCTGTTTTTAAACGCGTAGCCGCGTTGATGGGTATCGCAACGCTCAACCCATCCTACCCTTTTCTGCTGCCTTCAATACCACTCGTTCTACCTGCACACTCGCCTCACCATCACTGAGCCACACCTGTCCATCTTGAATGGTGCACTGCAAGTTCATATTACGCTGCGCTAGCTTTGCCAATTCGCGCGAGCTCTCCACGGGTAAATTAATAATGGTGAGATTTTTTTGGCGAGCAAATTGCGCGCTGTCTTTGGCGAACCACATTTCCGCCACACGCCCGCCGTAGCAATACACGATCACTTGCTCTGCGCGACCGCACGCTTTGCGAATAAGTTTTTCGTCAGGAATGCCCACGTCAATCCATAGCTGAATGGCGCCAGTTAAATCTTTCTGCCATAAATCAGCCTCGCTATCATCGTTCATGCCTTCGCCGAATTCGAGATACTCCTGCGCATGCAAGGCGAAGGCCAACAGACGAATCATCATGCGCTCATCGGTTTCAGACGGATGCCGCGCCAAGGTTAGCGTGTGATCTTGGTAGTAGTGACGCTCCATATCTGCGATTTGCAGATTGGCTTTAAATACCGTTGCTTTGATTGCCATAAGTTATTCGATCACTCGCCCTCTTAAACTTTTAACTGCGCCGCGCTTCACTTTACTCTCGATGCGCTTGCGCTCTGAACTACGAGTGGGCTTAGTGGCCACGCGCGGCTTGGGCTTAACGGCCACCAACAGCAGTAATGCTTTCAAACGTCGTAGCGCTTCATTGCGATTTTGCTCTTGATTGCGAAACTCTTGTGCCTTGATGACAACGACGCCATCTTTGGTGATGCGCTGATCATTGAGTTGTAGCAAACGCTGTTTGAAATCTTCCGGCAGTGAAGATACTCCAATATTGAAACGCAAATGCACTGCGCTCGAAACCTTATTGACGTTTTGCCCGCCTGCGCCTTGTGCTCGCACTGCGGTGAATTCGATTTCACGTTCAGTGATGGTGACGTTGTGAGAGATGTACAACACGATTTAAGCCAATACCTTAATCTGCACATCACCCAATGTAACCACTGAGCCTGCACGTATTTTTGCCGTTTTGCGCAATTCCACTTTGCCATCAACAGACACCACACCCTCGGCCACCAGCGTTTTACCCGCGCCGCCGCTATCGCACACGCCACTCAACTTGAGCAAATTACATAGCTCAACGAATTCACCACGTAGTTGGAATTCAAGTTGCTGCGTCATAACTTAACGGCGTGTTCGCGCGTGGTATGGAACACAACTTTCGGCCAACGCTCTTGTGTCAGTTTCAAGTTCACATTGTTCGGTGCGAGATAAGCTAAGTTGCCGGCTGCATCAATCGACAAATTGTGTGATAACGCTTTCTCAAAATCAGCGAGAATTTTTTTATCGTCACAAGTGACCCAACGCGCGCTGGTGGTGCTTGTTCCTTCGAACATTGCATCAACACCGTACTCACCTTGCAAGCGACTCGCTACCACGTCGAACTGCAACATGCCGACCGCACCCAAAATCAAATCGCCGCCATCCAACGGCTTAAACACTTGCACTGCACCTTCTTCGCCAAGCTGCTGCAAGC
>JAUYFR010000321.1 GCA_030690855.1 Gallionellaceae bacterium | reverse complement strand
CTGAATATTGAAGTTAGCGTGAATATCTCTGGCTACCACTTGGAATCTGCACGTTTCTTGGAGCGACTGCAGCAGCAACTGGTTAAGTATCCTGCAATTCCTGCCGGCCGTTTTCAGATCGAGGTGCTTGAGACAGTCGCGTTGAATGACATCGGGATTGTGCAGGAGATCATTGAGTCGTGTCGCAGGCTGGGTGTGGAATTTGCACTCGATGATTTTGGTACGGGATATTCGTCCTTGTCTTATTTGAGCAGGCTACCAGTGGATGTATTGAAAATTGATCAATCTTTTGTGCGTGCGATGCTCGATGACAAAGGCGGCATGGCGATTGTGCAGGGTATCATTGCTTTGGCCAGCGCCTTCAATCGTAGGACGGTGGCTGAAGGTGTGGAAACGTTTGAGCAGTATCATGCACTGCAAGAGATGGGCTGTGAACTCGGTCAGGGATATGTAATCGCTAGGCCGATGCCAGCGGTTGAAATAATGAATTGGAAATTTTCAGTATGACGCCATATAAAAATTTGAATCAAGCAGTTGGGCAGCTGGAGAGCCTGCCAGCGATTCCCCATATCGCGCAAAAAATCTTGTCGCTTAAAATTGCCACTGAGGAGGGTGAAAAGGCGCTCTTTAAGCTGATCGAAGAAGATCCCATTATTCTTTCAAAGGTGATTGGGCTGGCTAACTCTCCCGTGTATGGATCGGGGCGAAGAATTTTAACGTTGCACGATGCGGCGGCGGTGCTTGGTACAAAACGCGTGAAGATGAGTGCGCTGAGTTTGTCGATGATGACTTCATTGAATAGAAGGCCGCCTGGCCGACTTGATGTGGAAAAGTTGTGGCAACACAGTCTTTCTATCGCCATCATCATGGATATGTTAGCGCGCTATATGCCTCAAGCTCTGCGTCCAGGAGACGAAGAGGTTTATTTGGCAGGCCTATTGCACGACATTGGTTTTTTGGTTTTAGATTTTATTGCGCCGCAAGTGAGTGATGAATTTCATGCGCGCTTACTCGCAGAGCCGGAGTGCTCGATGGAGGAAATGGAGGCGAAGATATTGGAGATGACACACAGCGAGCTAGGCGCGCAGTTAGTGAGTCACTGGGATTTGCCGGAGCCGATTGTTGCTGTTGTGCGGAGCCACCACCTCGATTCTGAGACGGAATGTGAATCTGTTCGCGTACTCAATGCGATGTTAAAACTGGCAGGGAAGTTGTTAGCTAACGCGGATATTTTTGAGACGGCGGATAAGAAAGTTACCGCAGAAGATTGGCAGCGTTTGAGTATTAATCCGCTTAAGGCTGACGATATTTTGGCCAAGGTGGCCGCGCACATCAATGCTATTGAACCCCAGAATGCCTAAAGGGTATCGCTAATAATCCAAACCTCATCGCAATACTGCGCTTTCTCGCGCGCTCTTTATTTCAGCAATTTCTGCAAGGTTGATTGTTCAGATTATTTGCCAACGTGCAATTGAGCGTGTTTTTGCAAAAAAGAGTCGTGATTAATCATTAAATGAATGAGCGCACCTTGTTCTATTTCACTTGAAGGGTGGCCGATTTCTTCGCGTAAGGTGCGAAGAAAATTATCGAGCATTTTAAGAGAATTTTCGTCTTGTGCAATGAGGCTGTCGTGCCAACGTAGCAGGCTGTAAAGCGTGGGGCTGTCACTCCATAAAATAAGCTTGCTCTGCCATTCTGAGATAAAACTAAGTAGTTCAGCGTTGCTGTGATTACGTTGAAAAGTTTGACTCAGTTGAATCAAAAGCTCATCGTAAATTTCAATTTTTTGGGCGATCAGTTGCGTCTCAATGACTAACTTGCGCTCAGCATAGCGTCCAAACATCACCAGACCAGCGGCAATGACCAGTGAGGTGACGGCAATAATTAACCAGATGTCGAGCGAGGTTGCGGTTTTGTAGAGACGACTCCAAAGATCAATGACGCCGATATAACCAAGGACAATGGCAACCGAGGCCAGTGCAATGACGAGAGTTTTGTTAAGCAGCCATTCAATGCTGGCAGGCTTGCGACGGTTAAGAATGGAGTTGTTCTTCACAATTTATATCTATTTGATTATATTGAGTTATATTTTTTATCGATCGTCTAGTGCGCGCTGTTTGCGGCAGCTTGGCTTAACTTTAGTCATTACCTTCTTCGTTATCAACGACCTGCTTTGCGACGTTTATTTTACGCTCCATGACCGCTGCGAAAAAGCCATCGGTGCCATGTTGCTGCGGCAAGAGTTGTAAATAGTCCCCCATCTCCAAAGAGATTTTTTGCTGTGCCAACGCTTCGCTTGCGGGGAGCAGCGCAAATTCAGGATGCTCGGCTAGAAACGCTTCGACGATGGCTTGGTTTTCTTCTTGTAGCAGACTGCACGTGGCATATACCAAACGCCCGCCTGTGTTTACTAAGCGGCTGGCAGCATTGAGAATCGAAGTTTGTTTCTGTGTGAGCTCTTGCACACTTTTTTCGGATTGGCGAAATTTTAAATCTGGGTTGCGGCGCAGCGTGCCTAGCCCACTACAGGGCGCATCGACCAACACACGATCAATCTTGCCCGCGAGGCGTTTAATTTTGCTGTCGTTCTCATGCGCGATGAGCTGTGGCTGCACGTTGCTCAAACCGGAGCGCGCCATGCGGGGCTTTAAGTTGGCGAGGCGCTTTTCAGAAACATCCCACGCGTACAAACGGCCTTGTGAATTCATCATCGCGCCAAGCATCAGCGTTTTGCCGCCGGCGCCTGCGCAAAAATCCACCACCATATCGTTGCGTTTTGGCGCAAGTAAAAATCCTAACAGTTGGCTGCCTTCGTCTTGCACTTCAAAGCGTCCGCCGAGAAATAAAGGGCTTTTATTCAGTGCAGGTTTACCGGTAACACGGATGCCTAATGGCGAAAAGGGGGTGGCTACGGCTTGCACGTTTTCGGCGCTGAGGCCGCTGAGAATTTCGTCACGATTGGCTTTGAGGCTATTCACGCGCAAATCGAGTGGGGCGGGCGCTTGCATCGAAATACCCAGTGCCAAAATTTCTGCATCGCTACGCTGTGCGCGTAATTTTTCGATAATCCAATCGGGAAGCTCGGCCTGAATGGATAAGGGTAAGTCGCCTAGCTGCATACCTTTTACTTGGCCTAACCACTCCGCTTCGGTTGCTTTGAGCAAGGGCGTGAGTTCGCGCACGTTGTAGCCACCGAAGCGTACCCAAAAAGCGAGGGCCATACGGCGCGGCGTGGCTTTGTTTACGGTGTTTTCAGGCGTGGTGCAAGCGTGTTCTAAAAAAAGACGATGACGTAGTACGCCAAATACGGTTTCGGCAACCAGCGCTCGTTCATTTGAGCCAATGCGTTCCGCTTGAAAGAAGTGACGCAGTGCTGCATCGGCAGGATGAACCAGCGGCAAGATGGCGCGCAGTGCCTGGGCGACGAGGTCGAGACGGTATTCGGTGATGAGCATAGGAAGACCTTGAGTCATTCAGCCACGGATGAACACAGATGCACACGGTAAGCCTTGAGCTGTGTCAATCAGTGTAAATCTGTGGCTGAAGATTTTTATTAATTCGGGCGCGCAGTTTAACAGATGCGAAGGGCTTATTCGTCGGAGACGCGGATGTCGGTGATGAGGGCCTCAGCGCCAATTTTTCCTGCGTGGTCGATATAGCGCATTTTGACGGGTAAATAGCGATATTCCTGAGCGAACCAGATTTCTAAGCCTTCTTCATTCGCACGATG
>JAUYFR010000319.1 GCA_030690855.1 Gallionellaceae bacterium | reverse complement strand
CGATCAAGCCGAAGCGGGCGAGGAGATAGTGATCGCACGCGCGGGTAAGCCGGTCGCACGTCTGGTCGCGTTGGCGAACACTTCGCTTCAACCGCGCAAGCTAGGGTTAGGTAAAAAGAAATTCACTTTCCCTGAAAACTTTGACAGTTCGGATGCCGCCGAAATTGTCGGCATGTTTGAGCTGGGGAAATAAATGGCAGCGCATATTTATTTGCTCGATACCAATATATTACTGGCGGCGTTGCTTGCGCCTGAGCGCTTGCCTCCCGAGGTGGCTGCCAGCTTGTCAGATTCATCCAACACCGTTTATTTCAGTTCAGCCAGTATCTGGGAAGTTGCCATTAAGCGTTCGCTGAAACGTGAGGACTTTGATTTTTCACCCGAAGACATTCATCAGCTTGCACTCGGCACTGGCTTCAGCGAATTGCTGGTGAAGGGTGAAGATTGTTACCCGTTAGTGGACTTGCCTTGGCATCACCGTGATCCATTTGACCGCATGCTCATCGCACAGGCGCAATCGTTGCCTGCCTATTTACTCACTACGGATGGCCTGCTGAGCCAATACTCTGAACTAGTTATTCACCTGACGTTGAAATCATGAGCCTGCATAAAGAAATTAGCTTCGAAAATGAAATCTGCGACTATCTAGCTGCTCACGGCTGGCTTTATGCCGAAGGCGACGCAAAGCTTTATGACCGCGTCCGTGCCTTGTTTCCCGCTGATTTATTGGCTTGGGTGCAAGAAACTCAGCCAAAAGCGTGGGAAACTTTAAGCAAAAATCACGGAGTCGCCGCCGATGCGATATTGTTAGATAGAGTGCGCAAGTCATTAGATGAGCGAGGCACTTTGGATGTGTTACGTCACGGCTTAGATGTGCTGGGATTACGGCAAACGCTATCACTCAGCCAATTTAAACCTGCCTTGGCAATAAACCCCGAAATCCTAACCAAATACAAACAGAACCGTTTGCGGGTGATCCGCCAAGTGCGCTATTCGTTACATAACGAAAATGCTATTGATTTAGTTATATTTTTAAACGGCATTGCCATTGCGACCGTAGAGCTTAAAACGGACTTCACTCAAAGCGTGGGTGATGCAGTTGATCAATATCGTTTTGATCGCAACCCAAAACCTGTCGGGCAAAGTGCAGCCGAACCTTTATTGTCTTTCCCTAATGGTGCAGTGGTGCATTTTGCGGTGAGTAATTCCGAAGTGAAAATGACCACTAAGCTGGAAGGCGCACACACTCGATTTTTGCCATTTAACCTTGGCAATAATGGCGCATCAGGTAATCCGCCAAATGAACACGGGCACCAGACTGCTTACCTATGGCAAGAGGTTTGGTCACGCGATAATTGGTTAGAAATCTTAGGGCGTTATCTCGTTGCTAAGCGCGATAGTAAAAAGCAAATTACTCAAATTATCTTTCCCCGTTATCACCAGTTAGACGCAACGCGCAAATTGTTGGCGGCGGTGTTAGCAGAAGGCGCGGGTAATAAATACCTCATTCAGCACTCAGCGGGCTCTGGCAAAACCAATTCGATTGCCTGGACGGCGCACTTCCTCGCCGATTTGCACGATGCACAACATAAAAAGATGTTTGATACCGTGCTGGTTGTTTCTGACCGCAATGTTTTGGATGATCAGTTGCAAGAAGCTATTTTTGATTTCGAACGCACTTCTGGCGTGGTGGCAACGATTAAAGGTGAAAGCGCTAGCAAAAGCGATGAATTAGCCACCGCTTTGTCATCTGGTAAAAAGATTGTGGTTTGCACCATCCAGACTTTCCCCTTTGCTTTAAAAGCCGTGCAAGAAATGGCTGCTGCACAGGGCAAGCGCTTTGCGGTGATAGCGGATGAGGCGCACTCATCACAAACAGGTGAAGCGGCGTCTAAGCTAAAACAGGTATTAAGTGCCGAAGAGTTGCAAGAATTGAATGATGGCGGTGAAGTATCTACTGAAGATATTTTAGCTGCGCAGATGGCGGGGCGCGCTGCTGAAAGCGGGATTACCTATGTTGCTTTTACCGCTACACCAAAAGCTAAAACACTGGAATTATTCGGTCGTTTGCCAAACCCTGATCTACCCGCAGGTGAAAGCAATCTACCCGCAGCGTTCCATGTCTACTCAATGCGCCAAGCGATTGAGGAAGGTTTTATTTTAGATGTGTTGCAAAACTACACGCCTTATAAAACCGCTTTTAAGTTAGCGCATAACGGGCAAGAGTTAAACGAAGCCGAGGTTGAACGCAGTGCAGCCTTAAAAGGCATTATGCGTTGGGTAAAGCTACATCCTTACAATATCAGCCAAAAAGTGGAAGTGGTTGTTGAACATTTCCGCGAAACGGTTTCGCCGTTATTGAACGGCAAAGCCAAAGCGATGGTTGTGGTTTCTAGCAGATTAGAAGCGGTGCGCTGGAAGTTGGCTATTGAAAAATACATCCTCGCCAATGGCTACAAAATCGGCACGTTGGTCGCTTTTTCTGGCGAGGTAAATGATAAGCAATCGGGCGAAGAGCCGTTTACTGAAAACAGTATCACGATGAACCCGAACTTGCGCAGCCGAGATATGCGCGAAGCATTTAAGACCGATGATTATCAAATTTTGCTAGTTGCTAACAAGTTTCAAACAGGCTTTGACCAGCCATTACTATGCGGAATGTATGTTGATAAACGCTTGGCGGGTATTCAAGCCGTGCAAACCCTATCTCGCCTAAATCGTGCGCATCCGGGCAAAGAAACCACTTACGTTATCGACTTTGTAAATGAAGCGGAAGATGTTTTAGCCGCATTCAAAACCTACTATGAAACCGCGACTTTATCAGGTGTAACTGATCCAAATTTGGTTTACGCCTTGCGCCAAAAACTCGATGGGGCGGGCTATTACGATGATTTTGAAGTGAACCGCGCTGTTGAGGTTGAACTCAATCCAAAATCTAAACAAAGTGAACTGGTGGCGGCGTTAGCACCCGTTATGTCACGCATATTAAATCGCTATAAATCGGCTCAGACGGAACTCAAAGCAGCAAAGGATCGCAAAGATAAAGAGGCTGAAACTAATGCTAAAAACGAATTAGATGCATTGATTTTATTCAAAGCAGATTTAGGTGCGTTTCTGCGCATGTATGCGTTTTTGTCGCAAATGTTCGACTACGGGAACACCGATATTGAAAAGCGTTATTGGTTCTTCAAGCGACTACTGCCATTGTTAGAATTTGGGCGTGAGCGCGAAGAGATAGATTTATCGAAAGTAATCTTGACGCATCATCATCTTAAAGACCTTGGCAAAAAGTCTTTATCGCTAAATGAAAAAGGCGAATACCTGCTCGATCCATTAGGTGAAGCAGGAAGTGGCGGCGTTCAGGAAAAAGAGAAAGCCTATTTGACCGAAATCATCTCGAAAGTGAATGACATTTTTGAGGGTGACGTAACGGACAATGACAAACTGGTTTATGTGAACAATGTCATCAAGGGCAAGCTGATGGAGTCCGAAATCTTGGTGCAGCAAGCAAAGAACAACACCAAAGAGCAATTCACAAATTCGCCAGATCTCGCACACGAACTGATGAACGCAATCATGGATGCGTTGGCAGCTCATAGCACGATGAGCAAACAAGCCCTTAGCTCTGAGAAGGTGCGTGGTGGCTTAAAGGATGTTTTGCTCGGTCCAGCGCAACTTTATGAAGCCTTACGCGCGCAAGCAGATTCACCACCACGTTTATAATTTACTAACCAAGGAGAAAAAAATGAAGAAGGTATTTCTGACTTTGCTACTACTCAGCAGCACCACCCAAGCCGCCCCTTTCGCCAAAGGCAATGCGGATATCGGCAAAAAGCTATTCGATAAAAACAATTGCAATAGCTGCCACGCCAAGATGGTCGAAGGCGGCGGCGATGCCGTATTTACTCGTGCCGAACACAAAGTGCGCAACGCCGATCAACTGGTGCAGCAGATGAGCATGTGCAACGCCAACACCGGCACTCACCTTTCGGCACAAGATGAGCAAGATATTGGCGCTTATCTAAACAAGCGTTTCTACAAATTCAAATGAGCGTGACTTCACTTTGAGTGAGGTGCTGCAAGGCCTCGTCACCGCCGCCTTCGGCCGGCACTATCTGGTCGAACTGGCGGGCGGCGAAATTTTAGAATGCGTGCCGCGTGGCAAAAAAAGCGAGGTCGCCTGCGGAGATCGCGTCAACATTCAACGTAGCTCAGAAAACCAAGGTGTCATCGACAGCATCGTACCGCGCAACTCCTTGCTCTATCGTTCTGACGCCTATCGGCAAAAAATTATCGCGGCGAATGTCACACAGATTATTTGCGTGGTCGCCGTCGAACCTGCGTTCAGCGATGAACTCATCGCACGCTGCTTAATTGCCGCCCAAGATCAAAGAATTAACTCATTGATTATATTGAATAAATGTGATTTGCCCGCCGATGCAGCTCGCGCCACGCTCGCTCCTTATCGCGCTATTGGCTATCAAGTGTTAGAGCTTTCTGCCCTACAAAATGCCGCGCCGTTGCTGCCTTTTTTGCAAGGACACACTAGCGTGCTGGTGGGGCAATCTGGCATGGGGAAATCGACGCTGATTAATAGCCTGCTGCCCGAAGCAAAAGCGGCTACACGCGAAATTTCTACCGTGCTCGACTCAGGAAAGCACACTACTACCCATGCGCGCCTTTACCACCTGAACGCGGAGAGCAATTTGATCGACTGCCCAGGCGTGCAAATGTTCGGCTTGCATCATTTAAGTTTGG
>JAUYFR010000317.1 GCA_030690855.1 Gallionellaceae bacterium | reverse complement strand
CCAAAGAACGCGTGCGCCAAGTGCTCACCGCTGGAGGTAAAAATCAGGAAGTGCTCGACGGCGGCAACAACGGCCACTCCGTGTTTACCGGCAGACTCATCGAACTCCTTGAAAATACTGGGGATTTTATCACCGCCAACGAAATACAAGCCATCATCAAAGAAAAAGTGAACGGCGATGCGCGCGCCAGAAACCACAACCAAACCCCGTCTTACGGCACACTGTATGGCACAGGCGACTTTGTCTTTATCCCCAGCCTCGAACAAAAAGTAGCGGACAACAAAGCCGAAATAGCCAAGCTTGAAGCCGAACTCAAAGCAATGGACGAAGCTGCTGTTAAGGCGAAACAATCAGCAAACCAAGCCGAAATAGATCGCCTGAAACGAGAAGCTGACATCGCCAAAAATGCTATCGCGGGCAAGCTGAAGGCAGAGCAACTCAAACAAGACCAACTCGCCGCAGAAGAAAAGCGTCGCCAGGACGAAGAAGCCGATCGCCTACGAATGCTTGCCGCTAAAGGCGAAGACGATAAACGCCTAGCCGCACTTAAAGCACAAGCAGATACAAAAAGAAAGAGCACCACCACACAAGCAGGCGACTTCCCCACCGTCGAATCTGCGGTTGCCGAAATCAAACGCCTCAACCAACAAATCAACAGCATCGAAGCGGGCTACGAAACAGAACTCGCGCAAACCCGAGCCAAAGTCACCCAGCGTTACGCCGCGCAACTCGCCGCTCTTAAAAATGAACAACGCGACGAATTCGAACCCGTGGCAGACTTCAATGCGCGCCAAGCCAAACAACGCAGTGAGCTTAATGGCCAACGCGATGCAGAGCTAGCAAGATTAAACGTCACCCAGCTGGCAACCGCAGAAACCGCCCCCCTACGCGACAGCATCAAACAACTTGCTGACCGTGAATACAGCATTGGTGCAGAAAGCATTACCGCTGAATTGGGCGCTTACGACACCGAAGCCCGCCAGTTCAGCATTAGCCTGCGTGGTAAAACACCTAACATCAAACTCGCGATGAATGGCAACATCCCGCTCCCTCTGGCAGAAGCCAAAGCCTTTAAACAGCAATGGGTAGCGGGCTTGGTGCGCCCTGAGGGAAAAGTCAAAGCAGGTAGTGACAGTATCGAAATTGCACTGGCCAACGATGCCGACAACGCACGTTTCACTTATTTGGGCGGTGCCTTCCTTACGCCGAAAATGAAGCAGGAACGGGAACAGGAACGGGAACGGGAACGGGAACGGGAAGAACAAACCTTGCGCCCCGAGATGGTCAAAATTCCTGCGGTACAAGCATTTTTCATGGCGAAAACAGAAGTCACCCAAGCGCAATGGCGTGCCGTGATGGGCAATAATCCGTCGCACTTCTCAGGCTGCGACAATTGTCCGGTAGAGCAAGTGAGTTGGGACGACGTTCAAACCTACTTGCAAAAATTGAATGCCAAAACAGGCAAACAATATCGCCTGCCCACCGAAGCCGAATGGGAGTTTGCCTGTTACGGTGGAAACAAAACGGAATACTGTGGCGACAACGATGCGGGTGCAGTGGCTTGGTACGATCAAAACAGCGGCAACAAAACGCATCCGGTCGGACAGAAACAAGCCAACGGCTACGGCCTGTACGACATGAGCGGCAACGTGTGGGAATGGATGAGTGATTGCTATGAAGGTAGCTGTGGCAGGCGCGTGCTTCGCGGCGGTTCGTGGTTCAGCTTCAGCGTCGGCTCGAGTTACCTGCGCGCTGCCCTCCGCAACAACCTCTCGCCCGACGACCGGAACGACTACATCGGTTTTCGGGTCGCCAGAACGCTCCCGTAAGCGAGCTTTATATTTTTAGCAAATCGAAGGTTATACTTACGCAACCTTGTTATTTCAACGGAGGCTGATATGTCAGCAGTATTAGAGCGAATTACAATCGACCCAACTGTACGCAGCGGCAAGCCTGTTATTTCTGGCACTCGTATTACGGTGTCTGATGTATTGGAATATTTGGCCAGTGGCATGACGGAAAGCGAGCTTCTTGCTGATTTTCCTGATCTTACACATGAAGATATTTTGGCAACGCTTGCCTTTGCAGCGCAGCGAGAGCAAAGACTTTTTACTGCTGTATGAAATTGCTGTTTGATGAAAACCTTTCATTTAGGCTGGTCGCAGGGCTTATTGATTTATATCCAGACTCAGCGCATGTCCGCGATGTTGGTTTGTTGGGGGCAAACGATTTGAGTGTTTGGAACTACGCGGCAGCTCATGATTTTTTGCTGGTTTCTAAGGACACCGATTTTTACGAAAGAAGCCTTGTGTTTGGCGCTCCGCCAAAAATAGTTTGGCTCAGAATCGGAAACAGTAGCGTGAGCGAAACGATTGCGCTTTTACGTAGCCAGTACATTGTAGTTCGACACTTTTCCGAAGATACAACCGCTACATTTTTGCCACTTGGGAAGAAATAGGGAGAGGCACGGTTATTCAAATATGAAAATAATGTTGAATTTATTTAGAAAAATGTACCTCCTTAATGCGGTTGGCACTTTAGTGGTGGCGCTGAGTGTTTTAACGTCTGGATGTTCAGTGCTGGCGAATAAAACTCAGCCGGTCAAAATCGCTTGCTCTGAGCCGGGCGCCACGCTGCAAATAAATGGCGGCCCAACTTTTACGGGCAAAACTCAAATCGAGGCAAGAAGAAATAAGATTGTCGCTGCGTCTTGCTTTAAATCAGGTTACTACCCTTCACAGAAATACATTTCCTCGTCGCTCAGTACAGCCGGAATAGTCGATTTGGCCAGCTCTTTTGTTTGGGTGTTGCCAGCGATTGGGTTGTTTACTCCGGGCGCTTGGGATTTAGATGAAACGGATATCACGCTCAATATGGTGAAACACTGAGCTTATTGTTGCTCTTTCAATAGCCACATCACATCAACAAATGAATCGCCCTCCTGTGCGTGGAGTGAGTCGAGTAATTTCCCCAAATATTTTTTGTTGTGATTCGAGTTGCGAGCGAAGGTCTGAAACAACTGAATCACTAGTTCGTCATCTAGCCCTTTATTTTTTGCGGCGATACCTACCAGCAAAACTTGAATCACTGAGTGGCTACATACCAGTTCTCGATAGAGCTCAAGATACGAACCTCGTGTAAAGGGAAATAGGCGGGTGATGACTTGATTCACCAGATAGTTCTCAAAAATATATTCCTTGTTTTGAAAAAACGGCTGGTAATAAGCTGCATGATTTTCTGCATATTGGCTGAGGATTTGTTCAGATGATTGTGTAGTGCCTATTCCTGCTGCGGCAGTCTGTAGTGTCGATTTAAATCGAGGTGAGGTGCTGTCGATGGGGGAGTCTGCAATAAGCGAAGTTGCCATTTCAATTTTGCGCGGAATGCTAGCTTCAATCTGTGCAAATTGATCTTCGAGTTGGTCGGGATAGGAAAGCATGCCAACAAAATCTTGTAGTGCCGGCAGTATTTCGATGGCGTGAGAAAATTTTTCGGAAGAGGTGATTTTGTTTACATCCTCTAGTAAAAATCCGAGCAACATTAAGCGTGCGCCAATGCTGACTTCTCTAAACTGCAAGATCGCAACAATCACCGCACGAAAATCAGTCAAAATCGAGACCTGCTCAGCATCACCTTCACTGTGCAGTGGGAAGCGATATGAGGTGAAAGGTTTCTCGTCAATTGCTGATTCTGGCTCGATCTCAATAAATTGCATCGGCTCTGAGTTAAGCAAAATCAATCTCGCAGCTTCGGGGCAGGATATTCCCAAAGAATTCTCGCGTAGTGAACCGAATTGATTGAGGTAACGCGGATAGAGTCGGCAGGTGTCGCTGAGTGCTGTTGCGCCAAGGCGGTGGTGAATGGCGCACAGCTTGTCCTGTTGCAAAAAGTGGCAGGAGCCATCCGCTCTCATTTTAAGCAAGCCAAAATTGAAGTTGTTATTTGCGTTAGATGAGCGGTTTTTACTTAGTGCATTTTGAAACAAAGGCGCAAGCGCTTCATCTTTGCTATTTTGATAGAGTTGGTAGGTTTCAAGATCGACGTCAATATTCCACCAGCCGTTACAACAAGTATCTTCGCACTGTGGACCGCTACATTGAAATTTTGGGTAGTAATCGGGGACGGTGATGGTTTTCATGGTTGTGTTCAATCACAAGGATTTTTACGGGGCGATTTTATCCGTTATCGCGACGAGGGGATATTTGAATACTGGAATCAGTCTCAATATCCAGAGTGATGATTCGGTGGAGGCCTCCGAAATGAGCACTCGGTTGAGCTAGAAAAACCACCTAGCAAAATTGTTGATTGGGGTAAAATGCCGCTGTCATTGAAACGTCTTTATTCATGTCTTCCTTGCGTAACACCATCACACCAGAACGATTAATCCGCCAAGAGATATTGGCGCTTAATGCTTATCACGTTCCTCCGAGCACCGGCATGATCAAGCTGGACGCGATGGAAACCCCCTATTTGTTGCCTGAAAGTTTGCGTGCACAGCTTGCGCAACTGGTCGCTGGTGCTGAGATTAATCGCTACCCCGATGCGGGTGCGCACAGCTTAAAAGAACGTATTCGCCAAGTGACTGCATTGCCATCAGGAATGGATGTGCTACTCGGTAATGGCTCTGACGAGATTATTCAATTGCTGGCAATGGCGGTTGCTAAACCCGATGCTGTGCTGCTAAGCGTTGAGCCTTCGTTTGTGATGTACAAGATGATCGCAGCCTTCACGGGGATGAGTTATGTCGGCGTGCAGTTGTCTGAAGATTTTTCGCTGGACTTACCTGCGATGTTGGTAGCGATTGAGCAACATCAACCTGCGTTGGTATTTTTGGCTTATCCGAATAATCCGACGGGAAACCTGTTTGATGCGGATGCAATCAAGCAAATTATTGAAGCGTCGCCAGGGTTGGTGGTGGTGGACGAAGCTTATTACGCGTTTGCTAGCGACAGCTTTCTGCCCTTGCTAGACGAATATGAAAACCTTTTGGTGATGCGCACGTTCTCTAAGTTAGGCATGGCCGGTTTGCGTCTGGGTTTTTTGGCGGGAAGTAAAATTTGGTTAGAGCAATTAGAAAAATTGCGCTTGCCCTATAATGTGGGAGTGTTGTCACAATTAGTTGCTGAAACATTGCTGGCTAATCACGATGTGCTGTTGCAGCAGGCGGAGCAGATCAAGCAAGATCGTGCGTGGCTTTACGAACGCTTGGTGGGTACAGTAGATGTACATGCTTATCCAAGTGAGGCAAACTTTGTTTTGTTCCGCGTAGGGCAGGCGACCAAGGTGTTTGAAGGCTTAAAGCAGCGCGGTGTATTAATTAAGAATTTGAACGGCGGGCATCCGGCATTGATTGATTGTTTAAGAGTTACAGTCGGCACACCTGGGCAAAATGAAGCATTTGTTGTGGCATTGCAGGACACGATTAACCATCTCGCATAAGGCGAACCATGCGTAGCGCAAATATCACTCGTAATACTTTAGAAACCAAGATCAACGTGAGCTTGGGATTAGACGGAACAGGCAAAGCAAAATTCGATACAGGCGTGCCCTTTTTGGAGCACATGCTCGATCAGATTGCGCGTCATGGTCTGTTAGATATTGATGTTTCTGCAAAAGGCGATCTGCAGATTGATGCTCACCACACGGTGGAAGATATTGGTATTACGCTAGGGCAGGCATTCACCAAAGCGGTGGGCGATAAAAAAGGCATTCGTCGTTACGGTCACGCTTATGTGCCGTTGGATGAGGCGTTGTCGCGCGTAGTGCTGGACATTTCTGGTCGCCCTGGCTTGGTGTTCAATGTTGATTTCGTGCGCTCGAATGTGGGCGAGTTTGAGGTCGACCTTATTCGTGAATTTTTCCAAGGTTTTGTGAATCACGCTTTAGTGACTTTGCACATCGACAACTTGGCGGGTGACAATGCGCACCATCAAGCCGAAACCATCTTTAAGGCATTTGGCCGTGCGTTAAGACTTGCCCTTGAATTCGATCCGCGCATGGTCGGTGTGATGCCCTCCACTAAGGGCAGTCTGTAATTCGTTTATGGTTGATATTGCAATCGTAGATTACGGTATGGGTAACCTGCGCTCGGTGTATCAGGCTCTGCGCAAAGTGGCCCCGAGTGCCTCGGTGAGCGTCACTAGTGATGCGAAGGTGATTGCGGAGGCCGGGCGTGTGGTGTTCCCCGGCCAGGGGGCGATGCCGGATTGCATGCGTGAGCTGGATGCACGAGGCTTGCGCGGTGCGGTATTGGATGCGGCTAAAAACAAACCTTTTCTTGGCATTTGTATCGGCCTGCAAATGTTGTTTGAGCATAGTGCAGAGGGCGATGTTCCTGGCCTTGCGGTGCTCTCTGGTGAGGTTGTGCGCTTTAAAAGCAATTTGCAGGATGCGCAAGGCGCTCGCTTAAAGGTCCCGCACATGGGCTGGAATCAAGTGCATCACGTTGAGCATGAACTGTGGAATGGTATTGAGCAGGACGCGCGTTT
>JAUYFR010000349.1 GCA_030690855.1 Gallionellaceae bacterium | reverse complement strand
AGAAAATCCTGCCATCTCATATATCCGTACCGGCAATTGCTTGCCCACCACACGAATACGATCCAACTCGCGAAAATGTCCCATTGACGCCACTTTTTCGTAAGTATTTTCACCCACCAAAAAGCTCACGCCATAATATTTTGCCGTCCCTTCAAGTCGAGCAGATTGGTTCACCGTATCACCAATCACCGTGTACTCCATCTTTTTACCTTCAAAGCCCACGTTGCCGGCAACCACCACACCCGATTGCAAACCACCTCGAATATAAAAAGGCTCCACGCCTTCCTTCGCCCATTTAGCACGCAGCTCAATCATCTTTTTCTTCATGGCGCGAATACACTCGATAGCCAACTCCGCATGGTTAGGTTGCTCTAACGGCGCGCCCCAATAAACCATGATGCCGTCACCAATAAACTTATCTACCGTGCCATCATGCAACTCGACGATTTGCACCATCTCACCAAGATACTCATTCAGCCGTGCCACCACCTCTTGTGGCGTATGGCCTTCACTGTAAGTGGTGAAACCCTTAATGTCAGTGAATAACACAGTCACTTCTTTATTTGCGCCCCCCAATTTTGCCGCATCAGGGTCTTTTTCTAAACGAGCCACTAACTTGTCGGATAGGTAGCTAGAAAACATTGCTCGCATTTTTCGTGCGCTACGTTCTAATACCAAAAAGCGGAAGCCACCCCCCAGCATCACCGCAGTTAACGCCGCCATCGGTGGGTAAACCATACTTATCCAATGACCCTGCAAAAAAAACTGATAGCTCAACCAAACATAGCCCGCCACCAACACCAGTACCGCCGGCAACGCGCTGTATAAACGCAGTCGTGTCGTTAAGAAATAGGCCAATCCCCCCATCAACACAATGAACGCCATGTCGATCATCGCCTCCAAGCCAGATTGGCGAATAAAGCGTCCGCTGAGAATGTTGTCTGCGATTGCCGCATGCGTTTCCACCCCCGGCGTATTGCCATCAAAAGGAGTGACGCGCATATCGTAAACGCCGAGCGCTGTTGCGCCGACAAACACAATTTTGTCTTTTAATAACTCAGGGGCAATACGGCCCGCCGCCACATCGGCAAATGAGTAGCGCGGATAAATCCCTGCGGGGCCCATGAAATTGACCCACATCGCACTTTCACTAACGGGTATTTGTAATTCGTTCACAAATTGCTCAGGTGTTAGTTGCGTTTTACCTAAAGCGACCATTGCTCCTGCTACTCCGAGCGAAGGTGTAAATTTCCCTTCATTTTCGATCAGCACTTTGCTACGGCGATTAACGCCATCGTTCTCGGGGAAAAAGTTGATATGAGCAACCCCTTTAACGGCGTTTTCAATTTCAGGAATTGAGCCCGTGCGCCCCCTGATTTTGAATGACGGATCAAAATCAAACGCCGTTGCCAAATATACGTTGCCCGCCTTTTTGGCCGCTACTGCGAACGCCTGATCAGGCTTGGTACTTTCATGCTCAGGGAAAAAAGCGTCAAACAAAATCGCTTTCGCTCCCACCTCAGAAAGCTTGTTAATCAAACGTGCATACTCACTGCGAGTCCAAGGATAACGGCCCAACTCAGCAATACTTTTTTCGTCGATTGCAATGATGACTATCTCAGGGCTGGGCACTAACGGACCACGCATTGCGCTAAAACGCAGGTCATAGGTTTTCGCTTCAAATGTTTCAAGAAAAGCGTTCTGGGTGAAATACAGTGAAATCACTAAAAAAATCGACAGGCAAGCAAGCAGGAACGAAGCCACCTTCATTCCCTGTCCTGATGTTATTTTTTTCATGATTGCAGAAATCATTGAACGCTCACTTTTGTTATTAAACTCACTATCATTTTACTCGTCCAAAACACAGAAAAATAGCCGCTGCCTATCGAGTAATGCCTCAAAGAAAGACCTCGACATTATCAATGAGTCGCGTCGCCCCCAAACGTGCAGCAGCTAATATAACCAACGCAGACTCGTTAGGGTTCGGCAGACTCAATGCCGCTTGCCCACGCACCGATACGTATTCAACATGCCAGCCACGCTGCGCAAGTGCATCCACTGAAGCTTCTTCTATTAGCGCAAAATTTCGTTCGCCCTCTAAAATAGCTTGCCGCGCTTTACTAAGCGTCTGTTGTAAAAACACAGACTCAGCCCGTTGCTGTACCGTCAGATATTGATTACGCGAGCTCAGCGCCAAGCCGTCTGCGGCACGCACCGTCTCGCCACCTACAATACGTATAGGCAGATTCATCTGCGTCACCATCTGCTGAATGATGTGCAACTGCTGATAATCTTTCTTCCCAAACAAGGCCACTTGCGGCTGCACAATATTTAATAATTTCAACACCACGGTTGCCATGCCACGAAAATGTCCCGCACGCGCTGCACCACACAGCTCATTAGCAATCGGCGGTGGCTCAATAAAGACAGTTTGTTGCAAGGGATACATTTCAGACACGGTGGGAGCAAACACAAAGTCCGCCAAGCCTTCCAATTTTGCACAGTCCTCAGCCAAAGTACGCGGATAGTGATCAAAATCTTCGGATGGACCAAACTGCAAGGGATTTACAAAGACACTTACCACCACACACTCAGCGTGCTCACGAGCTTGCCGCACTAGATCAATATGCCCTTCGTGCAGATTCCCCATCGTCGGTACAAAGGCCACGCTACGCACGCTTGCCAAGCGTGCGCGCAACTCGGCGATATTCATCACCTGCTGCATTTAGAAACTGTGTTCCTGTGTAGGGAAAAGCCCATCTTTCACTTCTCGCACATAAGCATTTACAGCTTTATCAATAGAATCAACAGCTTGCATATAGTTTTTGACGAAACGCGCCTTTTTGCCCGGATAGATATTCAGCATATCGTGCAACACCAACACCTGTCCTGAGCAACCTGCACCAGCCCCAATACCAATCGTGGGGATTGTTAATCGTGCTGTAATTTCTGTTGCCAACACGGTGGGCACAGCCTCTAACACCACCAACCCTGCGCCCGCTTTGGCGACTACATCGGCATCACGCAAGAGGCGCCGCGCATCGCTATCGGTCTTACCCTGCACACGATAACCGCCCATTTGATGCACTGATTGCGGCGTCAAACCCAGATGCGCGCACACTGGAATGCCGCGCTCAGTTAAAAAAGAAATCGTCTCTGCCATCGCCTCTCCGCCTTCCAGCTTCACCATGTGCGCACCGGCCACCATGAGTTGCGCAGCATGAGCAAAGGCCTCTCGTGGACTCACTTGAAACGAGCCAAACGGCATATCCGCAATAATGAAAGCTTGCGACGCACCGGCTGCAACACACGACGTGTGGTAAGCCATCGTTTCCAAAGTTACCGCCAGCGTGGAATCGCGTCCTTGCAGTACCATGCCGAGAGAGTCGCCCACCAGCAACACGTCCACGCCATTGTTTTCTAATAGCGTGGCAAAGCTGGAGTCATAGCAAGTCAACATGGCGATTTTCTCGCCTTTATTGCGCATCGCTTGCAAGGTTGTTAAGGTTTTACGCATCACACTCCCAAACTAAAAAATTCACGCGGGCCGCGCATATTTTTAATGCGCTCGATCAACAACTCAAAATCATCATCCTCATCTACAAAATTTAAGTTATCGCTATTCACAATCAGTACCGGCGCGGCATCGTAATGGTGAAAAAACTCTCCGTAACTGGTCGCCAGTTTCGTCAAATAGTCATCACTTATCGTGCGCTCATGACGATGCCCACGTCGCTGCACTCGTTCAATCAAAGCACCCGTAGAAGCCTGCAAATAAATCACCAAATCAGGGACAGGCGCTTGCAGAACCAAGCTCTGATAAATCGTTTGGTATAACTTAAACTCTTCCTCACTTAAAGTAAGGCGTGCAAACAGGGCGTCTTTATCAAACAAATAGTCCGACACTGTGCGGCTGCTAAATAAATCCATCTGCGCCAAATCACGAACTTCGTTGATACGCTGAAACAAGAAAAATAATTGTGTCGGCAACGCATAGCGCGCAGGGTCTTGATAAAAACGCGCTAAGAACGGATTGTCTTGCGGTTTTTCCAGCAGCGTTTTCGCCCCAAGATAATCAGCCAAACGCTGCGTGAGGCTGGTTTTACCCACTCCGATTGGGCCTTCCACCACAATGTAGCGATATTTACTTAGCGCCATTTCCCAAACGTTCCAAGTCTTGACCTGCACACTTTGCGGCCATCTCCGCCACATTGCCGATTCCGGGAATTTCACAGTTCGGCGCAATCTCCAACAGCGGTTGCAACACAAATGCACGCAAGTGCATCTGCGGATGCGGAACGGTCAAACCGTGTTCATGATGTTGCAAATCATCGTACAGCAACACATCTAAGTCTAACGTGCGTGGAGAGTTCAAAAACTCTCGCTTGCGGCCACAGCGATGCTCAAGCGCCAACAAAGCATCGAGCAAAGCGCGTGGCGCTAAAGTCGTGCTCAACTCAGCGACTGCATTGATGAAATCCGGTTGATCCAAATAGCCCACGGGGGCACTGCGATACAAAGCTGAGCACTGTACAACTCGCACCTGCGACAAAATATTCAACTCATGGATGGCCTGCAAAACCTGAGCACGCGGGTTTTCTAAATTACTACCCAAGCCGATAAAAACTTTATGTTCCATTAGATAAAACCACTCAGTTAATCGGCAACTCGGCTTGAACTTCAGAAAGATCAATTTTTTTCTTACGACGGCGCTTTTTCTTTGGCTCCATATCAGGCATCAGCATTTCGGCACGGCGATCTTCTGAAGCATCTTGAAACTCGCCCCACCATTGACCCAACTCGATATCCAGCTCACCACTCTCACAACGCAACAGCAAAAAATCGTAGGCAGCACGAAAACGCGGCACACCCAATAAACGCATCGGACGCTGTCCGCCACGTTGCTCAAAGCGCGGCTGCAACAGCCACATTTCCTTCATGATGGTGTCGTAGCGGCGAGGAATCGCCAGTTGCGCACGTTGCCTATCCAGCACTTCGTCCATCGCCTCATGCAAAGCACCGATAGGCTTCTCGCCTGCATCCTGCTTGACTTGCCAAGCCGCCAGCACTTCATGCCACAATAAACAAGCAAACAAAAAAGCAGGGTTCGTACTCTTATCTTCGCGAATGCGTTGATCAGTATTTTTCAGTGCCAACGTGACAAATTTCTCCCCCAGCGGCTGCTCCAAAATCACATCCAACATGGGCAACATGCCGTGATGCAAATCCATCTCGCGCAACTTGGTGACACACTCTAAAGAATGTCCCGACAACAACAATTTCAGCATCTCATCAAACATCCGCGCTTCAGGCACGTTCGCTAGCAAGCCCTTCATTTTGAAAATCGGAGCTGCTGTCGCTTCATCCAATTTCATACCTAACTTGGCAGATAGCCGCACCGCGCGCAGCATACGTACAGGGTCTTCGCGATAACGCACTTCAGGATCGCCAATCATACGTAAGGTATTGGCACGAATATCTTCGTAGCCGTGGTGATAGTCGAAAATTTCTTGCGTAGTAGGGTCGTAAAAAAGTGCATTGGCAGTAAAGTCGCGCCGCGCCGCATCTTGCTCTTGATCGCCAAATTCGTTATCGCGCAGCAAGCGGCCATGCTCATCAGTCTGCGCATCTTCCGCTTCAATCATGCGGCGAAAGGTTGAAGTTTCAACCGTTTCTTCACCGAACATCACATGCACCAAACGAAAACGTCGTCCAATAATGCGCGAACGGCGAAACACCCGCCGCACTTCCTCTGGCGTCGCATCTGTCGCCACATCAAAATCTTTTGGCTGACGCCCCAGCAATAAATCGCGTACAGCCCCCCCCACCACAAAAGCCTTAAAACCTGCAGCTTGCAAGCCATCGGTCACGCGCCGAGCGCTATGCATTACGCCCTCACGCCCAACGTTATGCACGTCAAAAGGAATCACCGTGGCCGAGCCATGTGAGCGCACTTTATTTTTTTTACCAAATACGCGTTTAAATAGTTTTTTTATCATCGCTTTTAGTTAGCTGATTGCGGCTGGAATGCCACAAATTGAGGTCGACGGATTATACACCTCGGAAAAATTTGAATTTCTATCTACTTGATGCGACGCACCGTGGCGTAAGCGTGGAAAAAATGCACACGCAGTTTTTGAAAGATTAATGTTATTCACTCCCTCGAATCTCTGATTTTGTCGTGATTGTCGCATTTGCAACAAATTGCAATTTAAGATAACTCAATATAATCATATAGTTATATTTGGCACGGCATTTGCGAATTAGAGGGTGTCATCAATCCGTGAGTGAATGCCATGCAAGCCAAGGATATCGCCGAATTATTAAACGAACCGGCGTGCGAACATAACACCAAGTCAAAGTCTGGCTGCGCGCGTCCCAAGCCGGGGGCGACAGCGGGTGGCTGTTCGTTTGACGGTGCTCAGATCGCTTTGCTTCCCATTGCCGATGTGGCGCACATTGTGCACGGCCCCATCGCCTGTGCCGGTAGCTCATGGGATAACCGTGGCACGCGCTCTTCCGGCCCGACCTTGTATCGCATCGGCATGACCACCGATCTCACCGAGCAGGACGTCATCATGGGGCGCGGCGAGAAACGCCTATTCCATGCCATCAAACAAGCGGTTGATAGTTATTCCCCCAAGGCGGTATTTGTTTATAACACCTGTGTGCCAGCGCTGACTGGCGACGACATCGGCGCGGTGTGCAAAGCCGCTGCGGAAAAATGTGGCGTGCCCGTGGTGCCGGTTGATTGCGCCGGTTTTTATGGCACGAAAAATCTCGGCAACCGTATCGCTGGTGAAACCATGTTCAAGTATGTGGTGGGTACAGCGGAGCCATTGCCCGTGCCAGCCTCAGCGCAGCGCCCCGGTATCACCGTGCATGACGTGAATCTGATTGGCGAGTACAACATCGCGGGTGAGTTTTGGAATGTGTTACCGCTGTTCGACGAACTTGGTTTGCGTATTTTGTGCACGCTCTCCGGCGATGCACGCTTCCATGATGTGCAGACCATGCACCGTGCGCAAGCGAATATGGTGGTGTGCGCCAAAGCCTTGCTCAATGTGGCGCGCAAGCTGCAAACCGATTACAAAATTCCGTTCTTCGAAGGCAGCTTTTACGGCGTGACCGACACCTCGATGGCGTTCCGTGATTTCGCCAAGCTGCTGAATGATCCCTCGCTGACTGTGCGCACCGAAGCGCTGATCGCGCGCGAAGAGGCGAAGATAAATTTAGCGCTTGATCCGTGGCGTGAAAAATTGCGCGGCAAGCGCGTGCTGCTCAATACAGGCGGCGTGAAGTCGTGGTCTATCGTTTCCGCCTTGCAGGATTTGGGCATGGAGGTGGTGGCCACCGGCACCAGCAAATCTACCGAAGAAGACAAAGCGCGTATCCGCGAGCTGATGGGTGAGGATGCCAAGATGATCTCGGACGGCAGTCCGAAGGCGCTGATGGGTGTGTTCAGAGAATATAAGGCCGACATTCTGATCGCGGGTGGTCGCAATATGTATGTCGCCCTCAAAGCAAAAATTCCTTTCCTCGATATCAATCAAGAGCGTGAGTTCGGTTATGAAGGTTATAGCGGCATGATCGAACTGGCTCGGCAACTCGCGCTGACGTTGCAGAGCCCAGTGTGGCAGTCGGTGCGTAAGCCTGTGCCGTGGACAAGATCGTCCGTGCTGGGCGTTGAGTTAGGGGTGTGATGATGTCAATCCATTCAATAGGCCGTCATTCCGGCGCAGGCCGGAATCCAGCAAAAACAAACAACCCGCGCAGCGGACAAGCGCAAGGTGTTGCCCCGCTTACTCGGGAAATTTTAAATAACTGGATTCCGGCCTGCGCCGGAATGACGGGAGTCTGACATGGCTGAAATTTTAAAACGCAATAAAGCACTTGCGGTGAATCCGCTCAAAGCCAGTCAGCCACTGGGTGCGTCACTGGCTTTTCTCGGCATCAACAAAGCGATTCCGATGCTGCACGGTTCGCAAGGTTGCAGCGCATTCGGCAAGGTGTTTTTCGTGCGTCATTTTCGCGAACCGATTCCGCTGCAAACCACGGCGATGGATCAGGTGTCCACCGTGATGAACGCCGATGAGAATGTGATCGAAGGTTTGCGGGCGGTTTGTGAGAAAAGTAATCCGGCTTTGATCGGCTTGCCGACCACAGGGCTGGCGGAAACACAGGGCACCGACATCAAGCGCTTGGTGAAAGATTTTTATGCCAAATATCCCGAGTATGCCCACATTCCAGTGGTGGCAGTGAATACGCCGGATTTCACCGGCTGCTTGGAAAGCGGTTACGCGCTGGCGGTGAAGTCCACGCTCGAAGTGCTGGTGCAACCGGGAAATAAAGTTGGCAAACGCAAGAAGCAAGTTAACGTATTGGCGGCTTCGTTTCTTACGCCGGGTGACATTGAGCATATCAAAGAATTGATCGAGGCATTCGGGCTACGCCCATTGGCATTGCCGGACATTGGCGACTCACTCGATGGTCATCTCACCGAAACAGATAGCAGCCCAGTGACCGTGGGTGGCACACCAGTTGGTGATATTTCAACCATGGGCGAATCAATCGCGACTTTGGTGTTGGGTAACTCGTTGTTCGACGCGGCTGATTTTCTAAAAACACAAACCGGCGTGCCGGACTATCGTTTTGATAGTTTGATGGGACTGGATGCGGTGGATAGTTTTGTCATGACGCTGGCACAGATTAGCGGTAAGCCAGTGCCGGAAAAAATTGAACGTCAGCGCGCGCAGTTACAAGACGCGATGGTGGACTGCCATTTCATGCTGGGTTTTGCGCGCATTGCGATGGCGGCGGATGCTGATCTGCTCTACGGATTTTCGCGCTTGGTGACTGAGATGGGTTGCGAAGTGGTCGCGGCGGTGACACCTGCGCGCGCCAACATTTTGCAAAGCGTATTTGCAACGCAGGTAAGCATCGGCGATTTGGAGGATATGGAAATTGCCGCCAAGAAAAATGGTGCGCAGCTCGTGATCAGCAATTCGCATGCGGTGGAAACTGCCCGTCGTCTCGGCGTGCCGCTGCTGCGCGCAGGTTTTCCGCAATACGATTTGCTCGGCGGCTATCAGCGCCTGTGGGTGGGCTATCGCGGTACGCGTCAGACCTTGTTCGATCTCGCAAATATGCTGGTTGAGCATGGTCACCACGAGCCTGAACCCTATGTTTCGATTTATGCACAGCGAACAGGTGTAGGTCGGGATTTATCCCGACATGCCGGAGAAGTCGGGATGAATCCCGGCCTACGAAACTGTAATCATCTGACGGGAGATGGCCTTGCGGCACCTGCGGCTAGTCAAACAACCCATTGAGGAGCACGACATGTCGGTGAAAGTTGCTTTTGCTACTAGTGACCGTCGCGCGGTAAATCAGCATTTTGGTGCGGCTGAATCGTTTGCCATTTACGAGGTAGGCGAGCGCGAGACGCGCCTAGTTGAGGTGGCTGAGTTTATCGAGACCGCGATGGATGGTCACGAAGGAAAGCTAGCAGCCAAGGTTGAGTTGCTGGGTGATTGTGCTGCGGTGTATTGCAACGCAGTGGGTGCGTCGGCGATTCAGCAACTGTTGGTAAAAAGTATTCAGCCAATGCGGGTGGATGAAGGCACGCTCATTGATGAGCTGCTGTGCGGGTTGCAAAAAAATCTACTGAACGATCCGCCTGTCTGGCTGGCAAAGCATCTGAAGAAGCAGGCGGGTAGTGGCGATTTTGCCGCAGACGAGGAGTGGCAAGAATGATTGAAACTTCCGCACGGGTAGTCTTTTCGAATAAAGGGGATGTGCTGGTTGAGCCGACGATGGAATCGGGCTGCGGCAGTTGCAGATCGAAAAGTAGTTGCGGGGTTTCAGGTTTGGGAAAGTATTTTTCAAGTAACCGTCGGCCTATCGCGGTGAAGTGCGATGCAAACGTACAGGCGGGAGACGAGCTGCAATTAACGATGAGCGAAGGCGATTTGCTCAAGGCCGGGTTGCTGGCTTATCTGTTGCCGAGTGTGTTGGCTCTGATTGTGGCAGGTGTCGCCGCCTCGCTCGGTTGGGGTGATCTCGGCGCAGTGATGGGCATGGTGATTGGTTTCGTCGCAGGATTTTTACTTGTGCGGTTATCTGGTTGGGTGCCGCACGTCGTTGCACAACGCAAGAACGAATTTTCTAAAGGAGATCAGTAGTGTCCGGTTAAAAATCAAACAGAATCATTTGGTTGTTGGGTAGTGGGGCAATAGTTCTGGAGCTGTCAGGCTGCAAGGCGCATGAAATAAGGTTTTTCTCGAAAATCGAGACCGACAATATCTGTAACATTGT
>JAUYFR010000345.1 GCA_030690855.1 Gallionellaceae bacterium | reverse complement strand
TTGATACTCGCACCAACACCTTGTATATCACTGCGACACTTTCACGATTAGCGCAGATCCGAGAAATCATCAAAAAGCTTGATGTGCCCGTACGTCAGGTATTGATTGAAGCCCGATTTGTTGAGGCAACAAAATCATTTAACCGTACTATTGGTGGTCGTTTAGGATTTGCGGGACCTGCGGCAGCCGCGGGTGCTGGACAGCGTATCGGTGGAAACTTTGGCCAAGTGACCAGCGCTGGAAGTTTAAATTTACCTAGCTCATCTTCCGGTACGGGTGGTATGTCATTGTCACTCTTCGATAGTGCCGCTACTAACACGTTGACTCTGGAGTTGACCGCTTCTGAGTTGGACGGTACGACGAAATCGATAGCAAGCCCTCGTGTAATGACCGGTGACTCTATGGCTGCCACCATTAAATCGGGTGTGCAGATTCCTTATGCAGTTGCCGGAAGTGCTACAACGGGCCCATCGATTGCGTTTAAAGATGCAACTTTGAGTCTAGTCGTTACGCCAAAAATTACGCCCGACGATAAGGTCTCGATGAAATTGGATGTGAAACAAGATACGGTGGGTAACATTTATGGTGGCGTGCCAAGTATCAACAACAAGCAAGTAACGACGACTGTATTGGTAGAAAATGGCGGCACTGTGGTGATCGGTGGTGTTTATACACAAGACACGACTAATTCAGAATCAAAAGTGCCGCTGTTTGGTGATATTCCGATTATTGGCTGGTTGTTTAAAAATGAAAACAAAACAGATACTAAAAAAGAACTGCTGATTTTTATTACACCTAAGATTTTGAAAGATAGTCTGAATCTAAATTAAGCTTATTCAGACTGAAAAAAGCCCGGTTAGCCGGGCTTTTTTTTCCAGAAAGAATATCAAAGCGCATTTCCGCTACAATTTCGCCCATGACACTCTCGAACACCTCACAAGCAAAGCGTAATTCCGGAAACATCGTTTTAGTCGGAATGATGGGTGCGGGTAAAACCACGGCTGGAAAGTTGTTGGCGAAACAACTCGGTAAAACTTTTATTGATAGTGATGAAGAGATACAAAAACGCACGGGCGTTAAAATATCTCACATCTTTGATGTTGAAGGGGAAGAGGGTTTTCGCCAACGTGAAAGCGCGGTCATTCAAGATTTAATTAAGCTCGATAACATTGTTTTGGCGACCGGCGGCGGGGCGGTCTTAAAACCAGAGAATCGTGCAGCGTTACAACAAAACGGCCTAGTTGTTTACCTGAAGAGTAGCGTGCATGATTTGTGGCAGAGAACTCGTCATGATCACAGCAGGCCCTTGTTGCAAACCGCCAACCCTAGGGCGAAGTTGCAGGAGTTATTTGAGCAACGCGATCCCATTTATGCTGAAGTGGCAGATTACGTTGTTCATACGGGAAAGCAGAGTGTCCAAATACTGATTAGCAAGCTCACCCAATATATTTGTCCGCAAGACCCTATTACAGATACAAAAGAAACCATGCAAACACTGGAAGTCGGCTTAGCTGAAAGAAGCTATCAGATTCATATCGGACAAAAATTACTGTCGCATGCGGGGCTGTTGCTAAAACACATTCCGCATAAACGAGTTGCGATTGTCAGCAACACGACGGTGGCACCACTCTATTTAGAAAAGCTGACGACCCTGTTTAATCAGCAGGGGATCATAATCCACGAAATTATTTTGCCGGATGGTGAGCAATATAAAAATGCTGATTCGCTCACTAAAATTTATGACGCCCTATTAAGTAATCGCTGCGAGCGAAATACGCCATTAATCGCTTTAGGTGGCGGCGTGATTGGCGATTTGACGGGCTATGCCGCAGCCACTTATCTGCGTGGCGTACCTTTCATTCAGATACCCACAACCTTGTTAGCGCAAGTGGACTCCTCCGTCGGTGGCAAGACAGGCATTAACCACCCGCTGGGCAAAAACATGATTGGCGCGTTTTACCAACCGCAAGTGGTGATTGCGGATGTGGCAACACTTAGCACGTTGTCAGACAAAGAATTAAAAGCGGGTATTGCCGAGGTCATCAAGTACGGATTGATTCGTGACATCGCATTTTTGGAATGGCTTGAGCAAAACATGGAAAAGCTTTTGCAACGAGATGCAGAAGCGCTGCAATATGCCATTGTGCGGAGCTGTGAGAATAAAGCCGAAGTCGTAGGCAATGATGAGCGCGAAAGTGGCGACCGTGCTTTGCTTAATTTAGGACATACCTTCGGACACGCGATTGAAAATGCGATGGGTTATGGTGTTTGGTTACACGGAGAAGCTGTGGCTGCGGGTACGATTATGGCGGCAGATTTATCTAGGCGATTAGGTTGGATAAGTGAGCAGGATGTTGAGCGCGTTAAAAATATATTTGTACGGGCGGGGTTGCCGATTGTTGCGCCCAAGCTAGGCTTTGATAAGTATGTGCAGTTGATGGGACTAGATAAAAAAGTTGCGGATGGCAAGATTCGGTTCGTCTTGTTAAAAACGGTTGGTCAAGCGGTGATCGCTGATAACGTCCCAACTGATTTGTTGCGCCAAACTTTGGAGTCGTGCAGTGCCTAATTTTACGTTAGCGGCTTATGCGGCAAACCCACAGACATCACGCGGACGCAAAATTTACGAAGACGCACCGCCTGGGCGCAGTGAGTTTCAGCGAGATCGCGATCGCATCATTCACTCCAGCGCCTTTCGTCGCCTAGAATATAAAACGCAGGTTTTCGTGAACCATGAAGGCGATTTATTTCGCACCCGTCTCACGCATAGCATCGAGGTGGCGCAAATCGCTCGCTCAATTGCGCGCCGTTTATCGCTCAATGAGGATTTGGTGGAAGCAATTTCGTTGGCTCACGATTTGGGCCACACGCCATTTGGCCATGCAGGGCAAGATGCGCTGAATGCTTGCATGCAAAATTACGGCGGCTTTGAGCACAATCTTCAATCGTTACGCGTGGTCGATGTGTTGGAAGAGCGTTACGCCAGTTTTGATGGTCTGAATCTTTGCTATGAAACCCGAGAAGGAATTCTCAAGCATTGCTCACTAGAAAACGCGGCCCAGCTGGGTGAGTTGGGCGAACGCTTCCGTAACAATCAACGTCCAACCCTAGAGGCGCAAATTGCTAATTTGGCAGATGAGATTGCCTATAATAATCATGATGTTGATGATGGTCTGCGTTCGGGGCTAATCACTTTAGAGCAGTTGGCCTCTGTTAGGTTGTTCGCTAACCATCTCGAAGAAGTGCGTAAAGCTTATCCAGACTTGGCCGAGCGTCGCGTGGTGCATGAAACGATCCGCCGCATGATCAATACGCTGGTGAGCGACGTCATTGGGCAGAGTGAAAAAAACATACAAGAGCAGAAAATTGAAACGGTGAGCGATGTGCGTAATGCGCCTAGCATATTGGCCTTTAGCCCAGAGATGCTTGAATTGAACCGCGAACTTAAAACATTCTTGCGCAAGCATTTGTATCGGCATTATTTGGTGCTGAGAATGAGTGCCAAAGCACACAGAATAATTAGTGAATTGTTTCAGGCATTTATGGCGGATTACCGTTTATTGCCCCCGCAATTTCATCGGGCAGCCGAAATGGAGCATGCGCGTGCAGTCGCTGATTATGTGGCCGGAATGACAGATCGCTATGCGATTCGGGAGTATCGCCGCTTGTTTGCAGTAGAAGAAAACTGAAGGGATGGGAAAGTCGGCAATTTCCCTGATTGCTGACAGCTTCCAGACAAGGTAACATTCGCGCCCTTTTGCTTTTGAAATTAGACGTGATGGCGTGTGCCATCATATTTTGCGTATAGATTTAATGAGGAAAATTGTGAGCGATTCTTCGTTGCAAGAAAACGTTGCAGTAACAACCCCCAATGGGTTGCCTGTTCAACAAGGTTTGTATGATCCGCGCCAAGAGCGCGATGCCTGTGGTGTGGGTTTTGTTGCGCACATTAAAGGAAAGAAAAGCCATGACATGGTGCGTCAGGGCTTGCAGATTTTAGAAAATCTCACGCATCGCGGTGCGGTCGGTGCCGACCCATTGGCAGGTGATGGTGCGGGTATTTTGATCCAAATTCCAGATCAATTTTTGCGTGAAGAAATGGGCTGGGGCGGCATCCAATTGCCACCAGCGGGCGAATACGGCGTGGGTATGTTGTTCTTGCCGCGTGATGCGGCGGCACGCGTAGCTTGCGAAAAAACGATTGAGGCAAAGATCAAGGCCGAAGGCCAAGCACTAATCGGTTGGCGCGACGTCCCTGTTGATAGCAGCGGGCTCGGCGAAAGCGTCAAGATTGTTGAGCCTATCGTGCGCCAAGTATTCATTGGTCGCGGTAAAAAAATTAAAGATCAAGATAGTTTCGAACGTAAGTTGTTCGTGATTCGTAAGACTGCCGAACATGCGATTCGCGCATTAGCTAAAAATCAGGGTCATGGTTTTTACGCCCCGTCACTGTCTTCACGCACCGTGGTTTATAAAGGCATGTTATTGGCCGACCAAGTCGGCAAGTATTTCCGTGATCTGCAAGATGGCCGCGTTGCTAGTGCATTGGCGCTAGTGCATCAGCGTTTCTCTACCAACACCTTCCCCACTTGGAATTTGGCTCACCCTTTCCGCATGATTGCGCATAACGGTGAAATCAACACCGTGCGTGGAAACATCAACTGGATGGCGGCACGCCATGCAGCGATGTCCTCAAAATTCCTCGGTGAAGACTTGGAAAAGCTGTGGCCATTAATTGTTGACGGTCAGTCGGACTCTGCCTGTTTTGATAATGCGTTGGAATTGCTAGTGGCGGGTGGATATTCCCTGCCGCACGCCATGATGATGTTGATTCCTGAAGCATGGGCGGGCAATCCGTTGATGGATGAAGAGCGTCGCGCTTTCTACGAATATCACGCTGCTTTGATGGAGCCGTGGGACGGTCCAGCGGCAGTAGCGTTTACCGATGGTCGCATGATCGGCGCGACACTGGATCGCAATGGCTTGCGTCCGGCGCGTTACCTCATCACTGAAGATGACATGGTGTTGATGGCGTCTGAGATGGGCGTGTTGCCAATTCCGCAAAACAAGATCGTGAAGAAATGGCGTTTGCAGCCGGGCAAGATGTTCCTCATTGACATGGAAGCTGGCCGCATCGTGGACGATGCTGAGCTAAAAACGCAATTGGCTACCGCTAAGCCATATCGCAAGTGGATTGAGAAATCGCGTTACTTTGTGGCAGACCTGCCAGCGGTGAAGGACAAATCTAAATTGCAGGCATCGTTGTTGGATGTGCAGCAAGCTTTTGGCTACACGCAAGAAGATGTGAAATTTCTCATTGTGCCAATGGCCGCTTCGGGTGAAGAAGCGACAGGTTCGATGGGTACGGATACCGCTCTTTCAGTATTGTCCAATAAAAACAAGGTGTTATATAACTACTTCCAACAGTTATTTGCACAGGTCACCAATCCACCGATTGATCCAATTCGCGAAGAAATCGTGATGTCGCTGACTACTTTTATCGGCCCTAAGCCGAATCTGTTAGGCATCGATGAAACTAACCCGCCGTTGCGTTTAGAAGCGCATCAGCCAGTGTTGTCGAATGAGGACATCGCTAAGTTGCGCGACATTCATAAGGCAACCAAAGGCCAATTTAAATCGTTGGTGTTGGACATTACCTACCCTGCAAAACAAGGTGCCAAGGGTTGTGCTGCAGCGCTTAAGGCGTTGCGTAAGGCGGCTAGCCAATCGGTGGCAGACGGCTACAACATTTTGATTTTGTCTGACCGCAATGTGTCGGCTGAGCGCGTAGCAATTCCAGCGTTGTTGGCGACTTCTGGTATTCATCATCATTTGGTTTGCGCGGGTTTGCGTACTAGCACAGGCCTAGTTGTTGATACTGGCTCAGCACGTGAGACCCATCACATCGCGCTGTTGGCGGGCTATGGCGCTGAGGCAGTTTGTCCGTGGTTGGCTTTCGATACGATTGCCGATATTGTGGGTGAGTTGCCAGGCGGCATTGATGTTTACGAAGCAAAAAAGCGCTTCATCAAAGGCATCAACAAAGGCTTACTGAAAGTCATGTCGAAGATGGGCATCTCGACTTACCAGTCTTATTGTGGTGCGCAGATTTTTGAAGCGATTGGCCTGAATGCAGAATTCGTTGCCGAATATTTCACTGGCACAGCAACGCAGATTGAAGGCATTGGTTTGACTGAGGTGGCAGAAGAAGCGGTGCGTATGCATGGCGACGCCTTTGGCGCTAACCCGGTTTTGGCAAACATGCTCGATGCTGGCGGTGAGTATGCTTACCGTACTCGCGGCGAAGAGCACATGTGGACGCCGGATTCGATTGCTAAGTTGCAACATGCAACACGCTCGAATAATGCGAATACTTACAAAGAGTACGCCAAGCTGATTAACGACCAAGCGCAAAAACTGAAAACTTTACGCGGGCTGTTTGAAATTAAATCAGTGGGCGCACCAGTACCACTGAATGAAGTTGAATCTGCTAAAGACATCGTCAAACGTTTTGCCACAGGCGCGATGTCGCTGGGTTCTATTTCTACCGAGGCACACACTACCCTCGCGCTTGCGATGAACCGCATTGGCGGCAAATCGAACACCGGAGAAGGTGGCGAAGATGCAAATCGTTTCCGTATCTTGCATGCCGGCGAAAAGCTCTCTGACATCATCGGCAAAAAGCGTATTGAAGCTGATCAAGTGATGAAGGACGGTGACTCGCTACGTTCACGCATTAAGCAAGTCGCTTCAGGGCGCTTTGGGGTAACCGCCGAATACTTGAGTAGCGCCGATCAAATTCAAATCAAGATGGCGCAAGGGGCTAAACCTGGTGAGGGAGGCCAATTACCTGGCGGCAAAGTATCTGAATATATTGCGAAACTTCGTTTTTCCGTGCCGGGCGTGGGGCTGATTTCGCCACCGCCGCATCACGACATTTACTCCATTGAAGATTTGGCACAACTGATTCACGACTTGAAGAATGCGAATCCAACCGCCTCTATTTCGGTCAAATTAGTTTCTGAAATTGGCGTGGGTACTGTGGCAGCGGGCGTATCAAAAGCGAAAGCAGACCACATCGTGGTTTCAGGTTTTGATGGTGGCACGGGCGCTTCGCCGTTGTCCTCGATCAAGCATGCAGGCACGCCGTGGGAACTCGGTTTGGCTGAAGCACAGCAAACACTGGTGATGAATAAATTGCGTGGCCGCGTAGGTTTGCAAGTTGACGGTCAGTTGAAAACAGGCCGCGATGTGTTGATTGGCGCCTTGCTGGGGGCGGATGAATTTGGTTTTGCCACTGCACCGTTGGTGGTTGAGGGTTGCATCATGATGCGTAAGTGTCACCTCAATACCTGCCCAGTCGGCGTGGCGACACAAGATCCGGCACTGCGCAAGAAATTTACGGGTCAACCAGAGCACGTAGTGAATTACTTCTTCTTCGTGGCTGAAGAGGTGCGTGAGTTGATGGCGCAGATGGGCGTGCGCAAATTTGATGATCTGATTGGTCGCAGCGATTTGCTCGATGTGAAGCAAAGCATCACACATTGGAAATCTCAAGGTTTGGATTTCTCCAAAGTTTTCTATCAACCTAAAGTGGGTAGTGAAGTCGCGCGTCGTCATGCTGAAGAGCAAGACCACGAGTTGGTCAAAGCTTTGGACAACCAATTGATCGCGCAAGCGAAAGAAGCGTTGGATGCAAAGCGTGTAGTGAATATCGAAACGAATATTAGCAACGTAAACCGTACAGTCGGCACCATGTTGTCGCATGAAGTTGCTAAGCGTTATGGCCAAGCTGGCTTGCCAGCGGACACTATTTCCGTGAAGTTGCACGGCACGGCGGGCCAAAGCTTTGGCGCATTTTTAGCGCATGGCATTAGCTTCGAGTTGAATGGTGAGGGTAACGACTACGTCGGTAAAGGTTTGTGCGGTGGTCGCATCGTAGTTAAGCCAGCTGCTGATTGCAAAATTAAAGCTGAAGAAAACATCATCGTGGGTAACACTGTGCTGTACGGTGCAACCTCAGGCGAGTGCTTCTTCCGTGGCGTGGCCGGCGAGCGTTTTGCCGTACGTAATTCTGGCGCGGTCGCGGTGGTCGAGGGTTTGGGCGACCACGGTTGCGAATACATGACCGGCGGTATGGTGGTGGTATTGGGTCAAACCGGTCGCAACTTCGCGGCGGGTATGTCGGGCGGGGTGGCTTATGTGCTGGATGAAGATGGCACGTTTAAGCAGCGCTGCAATTTGTCGATGGTGCAGCTGGAGCCGATCCTTGAAGAAGTGGCTGCAAGCGAAATGGGCGCGCTTGATTCACATGGCCGTGTGCATTTCAACCATTTGGATAAGGCTGATTCAGTAGCACTGCGCGGCAAGATCGAGAAGCATCTGCGCTACACTGGCAGCGCTCGCGCCAAACAGATTTTGGATAACTGGAATGACTATTTGCCGAAATTTGTGAAGGTCATGCCGACTGAATATCGTCGTGCCTTGCTAGAAATTGCAGCCCAGCAAAAGGAGGTCGCATAATGGGTAAGCCAACCGGATTTAAAGAATTCGCACGCGTCAACGAAGGCTACGCTCCAGTCGAACAACGCTTAAAAGACTACAAAGAATTTGTCGCACACTTGAGTGATGCGGAAGCCAAACAACAGGGTGCACGTTGCATGGATTGCGGCATTCCGTTTTGCAATAATGGCTGCCCAGTGAACAACATCATCCCCGATTGGAATGATCTGGTTTATCGCGGCGACTGGAAGCAAGCGCTGGATGTTTTGCATTCAACAAACAATTTCCCCGAAGTCACCGGCCGTATTTGCCCTGCGCCATGCGAAGCAGCCTGCACGCTCAACATCAACATGGATGCGGTTGGCATCAAGTCAATTGAACACGCCATCATCGACAAGGGTGGCGAAAATGGCTGGGTGTTGCCACAAGCAGCGAAGAAAAAAACGGGCAAAAAAATTGCTGTGGTTGGGTCAGGCCCCGCGGGCTTGGCGGCTGCGCAACAACTCGCGCGCGTGGGCCATGCGGTAACGGTATTTGAGAAAAACAGCCGTATCGGTGGCTTGATGCGTTACGGCATTCCTGATTTTAAATTAGACAAGCGCTTAATCGACTGGCGCATGGCGCAGATGACTGCAGAAGGCATCGAGTTTCGCACCAATGTATTTGTGGGCAAGGATGCGCCTGCCAAGTACATCACCAATGATGCGAAACAAACAATCAATCCGAAAGATCTGCAAAAAAAGTTCGACGCAGTGATTTTGGCGGGCGGTTCGGAACAGCCACGTGATTTGCCCGTGCCGGGTCGTCAGCTAACAGGCGTGCACTACGCGTTAGAATTTTTGATTCCGCAAAATAAAGAAGTGGCGGGCGATGCTAAAAATCCGATTAACGTTAAGGGCAAACACGTTGTCGTGATTGGTGGTGGCGATACGGGTTCAGACTGCGTAGGTACTTCGAATCGTCACGGCGCTGCTTCGGTGACACAGATTGAAGTGATGCCGCGCGCACCTGAGCAAGAAAACAAACCGCTCACTTGGCCGTATTGGCCGATGAAGCTGCGCACTTCTAGCTCGCATGATGAAGGTTGCGTGCGTGACTGGGCGATTGCCACCAAAGAATTTATCGGTGAGAACGGAATGCTTAAAGCCATTAAAGCCGTTCGCATCGAATTCAAGGAAGGCAAGATGGTTGAAATTGCGGGTAGCGAATTTGAACTGAAAGCGGACTTCGTATTTTTGGCGATGGGTTTCACTAATCCATTAGCGCAGGTACTTGATGCGTTTGGTGTAGAAAAAGACGCGCGCGGCAATGCTAAAGCTAGCACCGAAGGCGATGACTGCTATCAGACTAACGTGAAGAAAGTATTCGCGGCGGGAGATATGCGTCGCGGGCAGTCATTGGTGGTGTGGGCAATTCGTGAAGGCCGTCAGGCGGCACGAGCAGTAGATGAGTTTTTGATGGGCTCGTCGGTTTTACCAAGATAATAAAAATAAACCTATCACCTAGACACAGAGATACAGAGAAAGGCAACAGCCAACTTCTTTAACGGCAAAGGTGGTGTAGGTCGGGCTGAAACCCGACCTACGACCTCATGGAATCCGAGTTAAAGGAGTTCTTTCTTTGTATTTCTGTGTTTCGGTGGTGAAACTCTTTAGGGATAACCATGAATTTCAAAGTAAAGAACGACACTTTTTTGCGCGCACTATTGCGTCAGCCCACCGAGTACACGCCTGTCTGGATGATGCGCCAGGCTGGTCGTTATTTACCCGAGTATTGCGCCACACGTAAGCGCGCGGGTAGCTTTTTAGAGCTGTGCAAAAGCCCAGATATGGCAACGGAAGTAACGCTTCAGCCGCTAGATCGTTTTCCACTTGATGCGGCTATTCTCTTCTCGGACATTCTCACCGTACCCGATGCCATGGGCTTGGGCTTGTATTTTTCCGAAGGCGAAGGCCCTAAGTTCAAACACCCACTGCGCGATGAGGTTGCGATTAAAGCATTGCAAGTGCCGGATATTGGCAAAGATTTGAAATATGTCACCGATGCGGTTTCACAAATCCGCAAAGCACTCGATGGCCGTGTACCACTGATTGGTTTTTCGGGCAGCCCGTGGACGCTCTCTTGCTATATGGTTGAAGGCGGTAGCAGCGATGACTACGCCAAGGTAAAAACCTTGATGTACAAAGAGCCAAAGCTGATGCATCACATTTTGGAAGTCACTACACAATCAGTGATCGCCTATTTGAATGCGCAGATTGAAGCTGGCGCGCAAGCCGTGATGATTTTTGACTCCTGGGGCGGCGCGCTATCGCACAGCGCTTACCATGAGTTTTCGCTGGCTTACATGCAGCGCATCGTTGAGGGCTTAATCAAAGAAAAAGACGGCGTGCGCATTCCATCCGTCGTATTTACCAAAGGCGGTGGTTTGTGGATTGAGAGCATCGCGAATACTGGTTGTGATGCAGTTGGTTTGGATTGGACGATGGACATTGGTATCGCCCGTCAAAAAGTAGGTGAGCGTGTCGCCTTGCAAGGAAATATTGATCCAACCGTGCTGTTTGCTACGCCAGATGTGATTCGCGTCGAAGTTGAAAAAGTGCTCAGCAGCTTTGGCTATGGTAGCGGCCATGTGTTCAATTTAGGCCACGGAATCTCGCAATTTACCAATCCAGACAACGCCGCAGCGCTAGTGGCGGCCGTGCATGAATTTAGTAAAAAATATCACTAAAAACACTTGACATGGGCTGATGTTATAAACACAGCGCGGAAATTTGCAAAGGCCACAGGGATAACCGGTGGCCTTTGTTGTTAAAAATAACACATTGATTATATTGAGTTATTATTATGCTTATATTTTGAGCGAATGAAAAAACCGTATATATAGTTGATAGTTAGCAAGCTTATTGCGAGCTTATGCACATAGTTATCCACAGGATTTGTGCATAATAAAAAATCTGTATATCCATCAAGCGCCTTAGTGAAACTGCATAGAAATTACCGGAGAAAACTTCATTAACATGCCCATCGTTCGTGTCGCGCTAGATGTGCCGTTGTCAACACTATTTGATTATTTAGTGGATGCCGACTTGGCGGTGGGCAT